>NZ_JACVVF010000119.1:0-276 GCF_016648095.1 Pseudomonas sp. S32 | reverse complement strand
GGCGTAGGCCACCGTGCCGTCGTCCAGCGTCACGGCGATGCGTGGGGTGCCGTTGCCGGTATCCAGTTGCACCGCCTCGCTCAGGCTCACGGTGAAGTCCAGGTTCTGACCGGCCACATAGCTGCCGTTTGCCGGCACGCCCACGCGGGTTACGCTCGGGACATCGCGGTCGATGCTGTAGCTGTCGCCCACCCGCCCGGCCACAACCCGGTTGCCTGCGGCATCAACAATATCGGTGCCCGCTTTCAGGTCCAGGCGCACACTGCCAGTGCCCAC
>NZ_JACVVF010000118.1:0-278 GCF_016648095.1 Pseudomonas sp. S32 | reverse complement strand
CCGTCGGTCACCGAAGGTGGCGTGATCACTTACACCGTGACGCTGACCAACCCAGCGCAAACGCCGGTGACTGTGACCCTGTCCAATGGTCAGGTCATTACTATTGAAGCGGGCAAAACTCAGGGCAGCATCGACTTCCAGACGCCGGCCAATGACGTCTACAACAACGGCTCGACCGTTAGCGTGACGATCCAGAACGCTACTGGCGGCAACTTCGAACAGCTGACTCCTAACCCGACGCCAGCGGTTACGACGATCAATGATTCGATCGATACCAC
>NZ_JACVVF010000117.1:0-304 GCF_016648095.1 Pseudomonas sp. S32 | reverse complement strand
GTGGGCCAGTGCAGTGTTGATCTGTACGGTAAAGGTCGGTTTAACGTTTTCTGCGACCGAAGTTTGGTCGGCAGTGATGGTGACTTGCACCAGGTCGCCTTGGTTACCCGTGCCTGGGGTACCCGAGCCTGGTTCGTCGGTGACAGTGGTGGTGACTGGAGTTTTATCCAGAGTCAGTTGCTCGAACTTGCCGACGTCAGCGCCAGTTACCGAAGCGATGGATTTGACGACCGGATCGTTCGCACCGACATAAACGTTATCCGGTGCGGTCACAGTGACCGAGCCGGTGGTGCCGTTCGCCGGG
>NZ_JACVVF010000116.1:0-307 GCF_016648095.1 Pseudomonas sp. S32 | reverse complement strand
GCCGCGACCAAAGTAACCCGCCGGAAGGGCGGAAAGGTGACTAAGCGCCACATGCGCTAAAGAATGTTTGCTCGGTGTATGCGCCTGCTCTGAATGTTCTTGAAGCTTGAAGCTTGAAGCTTGAAGCTTGAAGCTTTATTGCTTTGCGTGGGTGTTGAGAGTGGGCATAGTCCGTTTGCGAGGGTGACGCTTAATCACCTTTTCGCCCTTACGGCGAGTTCCTTTTTGTCGTGGCAAAAAGGAACCAAAAACCGGTCGCTCCCGTCATCCGGCCCCTACGCTGCGCTTCGGGGTTCCCTCACTACGG
>NZ_JACVVF010000115.1:0-312 GCF_016648095.1 Pseudomonas sp. S32 | reverse complement strand
CGGTGCCATACACCGCGCTGCCTGCTTCGCGGGTGAACCCGCTCCCACAGGATGCGGGTTCACCCGAGAAAGCGCCTGATCAGGCGTAAGCGCCCAACTGGCCTGGACGTCGCACCTGGGGCTGCGAGGCGTTGGCGGCTGCGCCTTCTTCGATGGCCTGCTGAATCGCCTTGCGGCCGCGTTCTTCGGCGCGGCGGCTGCAGTACAAAACGAAGAAGTGGGTGAAACTGTCTTCCACAAGATCTCAAAGCTGGCGCAATCACGGTGGGAGCGGGTTTACCCGCGAACACCGGCGAAGCCGGTGCCATGCAC
>NZ_JACVVF010000114.1:0-317 GCF_016648095.1 Pseudomonas sp. S32 | reverse complement strand
TTCGGCGCGGTCCTCCCGGGAGCAAGCCCGGAGCGAGGGGACCCCGGAGCGCAGCGCAGGGGCCGGATGACGGGAGCGGGCGGTTTTTGGTTACTTTTTGCCAAGACAAAAAGTAACCCGCCGTAAGGGCGGAAAGGTGAGTAGGCGCCCCTGACGCTTCAGCAGGTCTACTCGATTCAGATGCCCATTCTTTTAAACCACCTAGAATATATATAAGCGGGGGTTTTGATAACGGGGCAGCGTCCATTAGCGAGGTCGACGCTTAGTCACCTTTTCGCCCTTACGGCGAGTCACTTTTTGTCAAACGCGACAAAAAG
>NZ_JACVVF010000113.1:0-319 GCF_016648095.1 Pseudomonas sp. S32 | reverse complement strand
CATCTCCGATGCCCACGAAGGTTTGAAGGCTGCGGTTTCCAAGGTCTTCAACGCGACCTGGCAGCGCTGTCGCGTGCATTTCATGCGCAACGCCATGGCCCATGTCGGCAAGGGCCAGCGCACCATGGTAGCGGCGCTTCTGCGCACGGTTTTCGCCCAAGATAGCCGCGCTGAATGCCACCAACAGTGGCGCTTGGTTGCAGACCAACTGCGCGAAAAGTACCCCAAGATCGCAACACTCATGGACGGGTGCGAGGACGAAGTGCTGGCGCACATGGCGTTTCCCAAAGCGCATCGACAGCAACTGCACAGCACCAAT
>NZ_JACVVF010000112.1:0-411 GCF_016648095.1 Pseudomonas sp. S32 | reverse complement strand
CCCTGGCGGCACTGCCCTGAGCGGGCGAGGCGAAGCCGGCGCCACCGTCGAAGTGCGTGACGCCGACGGTAATCTACTGGGCCGTGGCATGGTCACTGCCAATGGCACCTTCTTGGTCAGCCTTGATCCTGCTGCACAGCCCGGCGAGCAATTGAGCCTGGTGCAGATTGACCCAAGCGGTAACGCTTCGGTCGCCGTGGATTACGAGGTCCCTCTTACCACCGCGCCGGAGAGCCCGACCAACCTGACCGTCAACGCGGACGGTACAGCGCTGACCGGTACTGCGCCGGCTGGCTCTCGCGTAGAAGTCCGTGGGGCAGATGGCACGTTGATTGGTAGTGCTGTCGCCAATGCCGATGGCACCTTTAGCATCACGCTGAATCCAGCCCAAGCCAACGGCGAATTGCTGGA
>NZ_JACVVF010000111.1:0-415 GCF_016648095.1 Pseudomonas sp. S32 | reverse complement strand
CACCTTTAGCATCACGCTGAATCCAGCCCAAGCCAACGGCGAATTGCTGGATGTGGTCGCCATCGAAAACGGCCTGTCTTCACTCCCCGCCCAAGTCACGGCACCTGACATCACCGCGCCAGATGCGCCAACCCAACTTACGATAAGCGCTGACGGTACTCTGGTGACCGGTCGTGCAGAGCCCGGCAGCACCGTGCGTGTAACCACTGCCGACGGCACGCAACTCGGCACCGCACTGGTAGGACCAACGGGCATTTTCAACATAACCCTCAGCCCGCCACAGGTAGACGGCGAAGTGCTGCGCGCCACTGCCACTGATGCTGCTGGCAATACTTCCGAAGCCAGTACGCTTACGGCGCCTGATATCGACGGCGTCGATACCACGCCACCAGCTGCCCCGGTGGATCTGGCGATC
>NZ_JACVVF010000110.1:0-654 GCF_016648095.1 Pseudomonas sp. S32 | reverse complement strand
CCACGGCGCCCTGACCTTCACCCTGGACGATGGCAAAACCACCATCACCATTCCGGCCAACGGCACCACGGGCTCGGTCACTGTGACCGCGCCAGACAACGTCTATGTGGGTGCGAATGATCCGGTCATCAAATCCATCGCTTCGGTAACGGGCGCTGACGTTGGCAAGTTCGAGCAACTGACCCTGGATAAAACCCCGGTCAGCACCACTGTCACCGATGAACCAGGCTCGGGTACTCCAGGCACTGGCAACCAAGGCGACCTGGTGCAAGTCACCATCACCGCCGACCAGACTTCGGTTGCCGAGAACGTCAAACCGACGTTCACCGTCCACGTGAACACTGCATTGGCTCACGACCTGGTCGTGACCCTGAGCAACAACGCCCAGGTCACCATCAAGGCTGGCCAAACCAGCGTGTCGTATGAGCACGCGGCGCAGGGCGACGACGTCTACAAGGACTCGGGCGACATAAGTCTCGGCATCAAGTCTGCAGTGGACATCGACGGTCGCACCTTCGAAAACCTGCAGATGGGCGGCGATGTATCGGTAAAAGTCACCGACACCATCGACGAAGTGGTCGCAAAACTCACCGCCAGCGACTCGGTCAGCGAAGGCGGCCAGATCACCTATACCGTGACGCTGACCAACAAAGA
>NZ_JACVVF010000010.1:0-126196 GCF_016648095.1 Pseudomonas sp. S32 | reverse complement strand
TCATTTCGCAAAACCCCTATCTGCGCATGCAGGTAGGGGTTTTGTCTTTGTGCGATAAAAATTCCCCCAGAGCTTGCGGCAGCCCTTGTCCCGCTGAGGGCAGGGCATCACCGGAACGCCCCTTTTCCTATGCAAGCCCACGACCCATGGCTATCATGCCTGCCTTATCCAACGTTGAGACTGGCATGCTGAAGTTGTTGAACCTCCTCAAGGATGGCCGATTCCATTCCGGAGAAGCTCTAGGGGCAGCCCTCGGGGTGAGTCGCAGTGCGGTATGGAAACAGCTGCAACACCTTGAGAGCGAACTTAACCTCACCATTCACAAGGTCCGTGGCCGTGGCTACCAGTTAGCTGCGCCCTTGGCAATGCTCGACGCAAAGGCTATAGCCGGCTTTGCCACGCAAGCCCCGTGGCCCGTCTTCATTCATGAATCCATCGACTCTACAAATGCAGAGGGTTTGCGCCTGGCAGCACAAGGGCAGCAGGCGCCTTTCGTGGTGTTGGCGGAGCGCCAGAGTGCTGGTCGTGGGCGGCGTGGCCGAGAGTGGGTCAGCCCCTTCGCCGAGAACCTTTACTACAGCCTGGTCTTGCGCGTAGACGGCGGTATGCGCCAGCTTGAGGGCTTGAGCCTGGTTGTTGGCTTGGCCGTTATGCGCACCCTGCAAGCATTTGGCGTGAATGCTGTAGGCCTGAAGTGGCCTAACGACGTTCTGGTCAATGGCCAGAAGATCACCGGCATCCTCCTCGAGCTGGTAGGCGACCCTGCCGATGTTTGTCATGTGGTGCTGGGTATCGGCATCAATGTAAACATGCAGGTCAACGCGCAGGTAGATCAGCAATGGACATCCATGCGGCGTGAGGTGGGAGCGGTGATTGATCGCAACCACCTGGTCGCCTCGCTCAGTCAACAGTTGCAGCATGAACTTGCCCGTCATCGCCGCTATGGCTTTGCAGCGTTTCAAGAGGAATGGGAGCAGGCGCATCTGTGGCAAGGGCGTAACGTGTCACTGATAGCAGGCACCACGCGCATTGACGGCTTGGTACTGGGCGTTGATGGGCAAGGCGGTTTGCGCCTTGTGGTGGACGGCGTTGAAAAAAGCTTCAGTGGCGGTGAGCTGAGTTTGAGGTTGCGTGATGATTCTTGAGCTCGATTGCGGCAATAGCTTCATCAAGTGGCGGGTGATCCATAGCCTGGATGCCATGATTGTCGCAGGTGGAACCGTTGAGTCTGACCAGGCGCTTGTGGAGGGTGTGGCTGCCCTGCCTGCGGTGCAATTGACAGGCTGCCGAATTGTCAGCGTCAGAAGTGAAGAAGAGACCGAAGCTCTGTGCACGCTGATTGCGCAGGTGTTTTCAGTGCAGTCGCATGTGGCGCGTTCTGCCCGAGAAATGGCCGGTGTGCGAAATGGCTATGACGACTACCAGCGCTTGGGTATGGATCGCTGGCTGGCTGTTCTGGGCGCCTACCACCTTGCACGTGGCGCGTGCCTGGTAATAGACCTGGGCACAGCAGCAAAAGCGGATTATGTAGCCGCAGACGGTGAACACCTCGGCGGCTACATTTGCCCTGGTATGCCTTTGATGCGCGGCCAGCTGCGCACCCATACACGGCGCATCCGTTACGATGATGCCTCCGCTGAGCGCGCATTGGCCACCTTGTTGCCGGGCCGTTCCACGGTTGAAGCGGTAGAACGTGGCTGCGTGCTGATGCTGCAGGGCTTTGCGCAGACGCAGATCGAGCAGGCGCATGCCCTTTGGGGGAGTGACTTTACGGTCTTCCTTACGGGCGGTGATGCACCGTTGCTGAGGGATACGCTCCCACAGGCTCGGGTGGTGCCTGATCTGGTCTTCGTCGGTTTGGCGATGGCCTGTCCATTGAACTGAGGTGCCCTATGCGCTGGTTATTTTTGCTGTTGCTGGTACTCAATGCCTTTTATTACGTGTGGCATCAGCAAGGCGCGCCGTTGAGGGTAAAAGAGGTTGCGCCCCTGTCTTTGTATAAAGGCAGCCAGCAGGAAATACGCCT
Organism: Pseudomonas sp. S32; assembly: GCF_016648095.1. Taxonomy (NCBI): domain Bacteria; kingdom Pseudomonadati; phylum Pseudomonadota; class Gammaproteobacteria; order Pseudomonadales; family Pseudomonadaceae; genus Pseudomonas; species Pseudomonas sp. S32. Next base: position 124,170 of record NZ_JACVVF010000010.1, on the reverse strand, counting down.
GGTGCGCGAGGCGGGTGTGCTGGCATCGCCCAGGCGTCGCGACGAGTGCCTGATAGTGGGTGGCGCCATGGGCCAGGAGCAGATCGATGCCCTGCGGCAGAGGTTGACGAGCCTGGACATAGCAACGCTTCCGGTGGTTGCACAGCTGCCAGGTGCGGAAGGGCGCTGGCTAAAGGTGGAGCCCGACAGCGAGCGTTTACTGGACGCAGCAGCCCTGGCGGCTCTTTCCAATGATTTCAAAGACTTAAAACATAAAATTATTTTCTGCCAGGGTATTGCAACTGGTGAATAGCTTGATAGAATGGCGCCCGCTTCGCAGGGAACACCACTCAGGTGGCAGAACTGGAAGCGGTGTCAAAGTAGCTAAGTTTCAGATTTGATTGAAAAAATTTGAAAAATCGCTTGACACTGAGGCGGCAGACAAATAGAATGCCGGCCACATCTGGAGGGATTCCCGAGCGGCCAAAGGGGACGGACTGTAAATCCGTTGCGAGAGCTTCGAAGGTTCGAATCCTTCTCCCTCCACCAGTTTTAGCGAGAGCCGTAAGCTCCGCGGGTATAGTTTAGTGGTAGAACCTCAGCCTTCCAAGCTGATGATGCGGGTTCGATTCCCGCTACCCGCTCCAAGTTTGCTGGATTTTGCACAACGTGTTTCGCTCTTGTAGCTCAGTTGGTAGAGCACACCCTTGGTAAGGGTGAGGTCAGCGGTTCAAGTCCGCTCAAGAGCTCCATATAAACAAGGCAGATATGAAAATATCTGCCTTTGTTTTATCAGCGCAAGACTATTTCTTCTGCGGAGGATTGTATCGATGGCTAAGGAAAAGTTTGATCGTTCCCTTCCCCACGTTAACGTCGGCACTATCGGCCACGTTGACCACGGTAAGACCACTCTGACCGCAGCTCTGACTCGCGTCTGCTCCGAAGTATTCGGTTCGGCAGTCGTTGAGTTCGACAAGATCGACTCGGCTCCAGAAGAAAAAGCGCGCGGTATCACCATCAACACCGCTCACGTTGAGTACAACTCGACCATTCGTCACTACGCTCACGTTGACTGCCCAGGTCACGCTGACTACGTGAAGAACATGATCACCGGTGCTGCCCAGATGGACGGCGCGATCCTGGTTTGCTCGGCCGCCGATGGTCCGATGCCACAAACCCGTGAGCACATCCTGCTGTCCCGTCAGGTTGGCGTTCCGTACATCGTGGTCTTCCTGAACAAGGCTGACCTGGTAGACGACGCTGAGCTGCTGGAGCTGGTCGAGATGGAAGTTCGCGACCTGCTGTCCACCTACGACTTCCCAGGCGACGACACCCCGATCATCATCGGTTCGGCTCGTATGGCGCTGGAAGGCAAAGACGACAACGAAATGGGCACTACCGCTGTCAAGAAGCTGGTAGAGACTCTGGACAGCTACATTCCTGAGCCCGTTCGTGCCATCGACCAGCCATTCCTGATGCCGATCGAAGACGTATTCTCGATCTCGGGCCGTGGTACCGTTGTAACTGGCCGTATCGAGCGTGGCATCGTCCGCGTTCAGGATCCGCTGGAAATCGTTGGTCTGCGTGACACCACCACCACCACCTGCACCGGTGTTGAGATGTTCCGCAAGCTGCTGGACGAAGGCCGTGCTGGCGAGAACTGCGGCGTTCTGCTGCGTGGTACCAAGCGTGACGACGTTGAGCGTGGCCAGGTTCTGGTCAAGCCAGGTTCGGTCAAGCCGCACACCAAGTTCACCGCAGAAGTCTACGTCCTGTCGAAGGAAGAAGGCGGCCGTCACACGCCGTTCTTCAAAGGCTACCGTCCTCAGTTCTACTTCCGTACCACTGACGTGACCGGTAACTGCGAACTGCCGGAAGGCGTTGAAATGGTAATGCCAGGTGACAACATTCAGATGACTGTCACCCTGATCAAAACCATCGCAATGGAAGACGGTCTGCGCTTCGCTATCCGTGAAGGCGGTCGTACCGTCGGCGCCGGTGTCGTAGCGAAAATCATTGAATAAGTAGTTGATTTACTTGATTAGGCCGGTATAATAGCCGGCCTGATACAGCGTTACAGGTCAGTAGCTCAATTGGCAGAGCGACGGTCTCCAAAACCGTAGGTTGGGGGTTCGATTCCCTCCTGACCTGCCATTTCACCTCGGTGTGATGGCTTTCTTATTACAGGATCCTCCTCGATGACCCCCAAAACTGAAGCCCAAGAATCGCGTTTTGATCTGTTCAAGTGGCTGGCTGTAGTGGCTTTGGTGGTAGTTGGTGTGGTGGGTAATCAGTATTACTCCGCAGCGCCAATCCTGTACCGTGTCCTCGCGCTTCTTGTTCTTGCTGCTGCTGCAGGCTTCGTTGCCTTGCAAACAGTGAAGGGTAAGTCGTTCTTCGCGCTGGCAAAGGAAGCACGTGCCGAGATTCGTAAAGTCGTATGGCCGACCCGCCAGGAAACCACCCAGACCACGTTGATTGTCGTGGCTGTCGTGCTGGTTATGGCACTGCTGTTGTGGGGGCTCGATTCCCTGCTCGGTTGGGCGGTCTCCTTGATCGTTGGCTAAAGGTGTCCCGTGGCTAAGCGTTGGTATGTTGTTCATGCTTACTCGGGTTACGAGAAGCATGTGATGCGCTCCCTGATTGAGCGTGTCAAGCTGGCTGGCATGGAAGACGGTTTCGGCGAGATCCTGGTTCCGACCGAAGAAGTCGTCGAAATGCGCAACGGCCAGAAGCGCAAGAGTGAGCGCAAATTCTTCCCTGGCTATGTACTGGTCCAGATGGAGATGAACGAAGGGACTTGGCACTTGGTCAAGGACACCCCTCGTGTAATGGGTTTCATTGGTGGTACTGCAGACAAGCCTGCGCCTATCACCGATAAAGAGGCCGAGGCCATCCTGCGTCGCGTTGCCGACGGCAGTGACAAGCCCAAGCCGAAGACGCTGTTCGAGCCAGGTGAAGTGGTTCGTGTTGTTGATGGTCCGTTCGCAGACTTCAACGGCAGTGTCGAAGAGGTTAACTACGAAAAGAGCCGACTGCAGGTTGCAGTGCTCATTTTCGGTCGCTCCACGCCTGTGGAGCTCGAGTTCAGCCAGGTCGAAAAGGTCTAGGCGGACGAAGCATCCCATACCCCGCAGCCCTGTGTGCTGCGGGGTTTTGTCGTCACTGGGATAAAACGCAAGTCATCCGGGGAGCCATCAGGCGTTCGTACCCGATTTTGGAGTAGCTCATGGCTAAGAAGATTCAGGCTTACATCAAGCTGCAAGTTAAGGCCGGCCAGGCCAACCCAAGCCCACCCGTTGGTCCAGCACTGGGTCAACACGGTGTGAACATCATGGAATTCTGCAAGGCCTTCAACGCCCGTACCCAGGGTCAAGAAGCCGGCCTGCCGACGCCTGTGATCATCACTGTCTACAGCGACCGTAGCTTCACCTTCGAGACCAAGAGCACCCCTGCCTCGGTTCTGCTGAAGAAAGCTGCTGGCCTGACCAGTGGTTCGGCTCGCCCGAACACCGTTAAAGTCGGTACCGTGACCCGTGCTCAGCTGGAAGAGATCGCCAAGACCAAACAGGCCGATCTGACTTCTGCTGACCTGGACGCTGCTGTACGCACCATCGCTGGCTCTGCCCGCAGCATGGGCCTGAACGTGGAGGGTGTGTAATGGCTAAGCTGACCAAGCGTCAAAAGGCAATCGCCGAGAAAATCGAAGCAGGCAAGGCCTACAACTTCGAAGAAGCGGCCACTCTGCTGGCTTCGCTGCCGGCTGCCAAGTTCGTAGAGTCCTACGACATCGCCGTTAACCTCGGTGTTGACCCGCGTAAATCCGACCAGGTCGTACGTAGCGCTACTGTGCTGCCGCACGGCACTGGCAAGACCGTTCGCGTAGCCGTCTTCACCCAGGGTCCAGCTGCTGAGGCCGCTTTGGCTGCCGGCGCTGACCGCGTAGGTATGGACGACCTGGCTGCCGAAATGAAAGGCGGCGACCTGAACTATGACGTCGTTATCGCATCGCCAGATGCCATGCGCGTTGTAGGTCAGCTGGGTCAGGTTCTGGGTCCTCGCGGCCTGATGCCTAACCCGAAAGTGGGTACCGTAACCCCAGACGTAGCCACTGCCGTGAAAAACGCCAAGGCTGGTCAGGTTCGCTATCGCACCGACAAAAACGGTATCATCCATACCTCCGTTGGCAAGATCGGCTTTGAAGCTGGCAAGCTGAAGGAAAACGTTGAAGCCCTGATCGCTGATCTGAAGCGTATCAAGCCTGCTTCCTCGAAAGGTATCTACGTCAAGCGCGTTACCCTGAGCACCACCATGGGCCCAGGTCTGGTCATCGATCAGAGCTCGCTGGACGTGTAAGAACATGGCGGTGCGACCTGTCGCACCGCCAGCAAAAATTGGGGTCCCTGCCTGGCGGGGGCTATCCAAGACCGTAGGTGGCGCAAGCCTTAAAACACCAGCCCACGCAGATGGTGCTCCCGATTCGTTACCGAATCAGACACCAAAACGACATCCGGCTTCGGCCAGATGAAACGGTAAAAACCAGGAGTAAACCCGTGGCAATTAAACTCGAAGACAAGAAGGCCATCGTCGCTGAAGTCAACGAGGCTGCCAAAGTCGCTCTGTCCGCTGTCGTGGCCGATGCCCGTGGTGTGACTGTAAGCGCAATGACCGGACTCCGTAAAGAGGCCCGCGAAGCTGGCGTCTACGTACGTGTCGTACGTAACACCCTGCTCAAGCGCGCTGTTGAAGGCACCGAATATTCGATCCTCAACGACGTGTTCAAAGGCCCGACCCTGATTGCTTTCTCCAACGAACACCCGGGCGCTGCTGCTCGTCTGTTCAAAGAGTTCGCCAAGGGTCAGGACAAGTTCGAGATCAAGGCAGCTGCGTTTGACGGCAATTTCATTGCAGCGAACCAGATCGACGTGTTGGCTACCCTGCCGACCCGCGACGAAGCTATTGCGAAACTGATGAGCGTGATCCAAGGCGCTACCAGCAAGCTGGCTCGTACTCTGGCAGCCATTCGCGACCAGAAAGAAGCTACCGCTGCCTAAGGCACGCGCGACTCTTTCAAAATCATTCGTTTAATTTGATGGCTGCGTAGGCTGTCACCCCAATACAGGATTTAAGTCATGTCCCTGACTAACGAGCAAATCATCGAAGCCATCGGCCAGAAAACCGTTCTGGAAGTTGTTGAGCTGATCAAAGCGATGGAAGAAACCTTCGGTGTTACCGCTGCTGTTGCCGCCGCTGGCCCAGCTGCTGCTGCTGCCGTTGTTGAAGAGCAGACCGAGTTCAACGTTGTTCTGGTTGAAGCCGGCGACAAGAAAGTGAACGTGATCAAAGCCGTTCGCGAACTGACCGGTCTGGGCCTGAAAGAAGCCAAAGAGAAAGTCGATGGCGCTCCTCAGGTTGTAGCTGAAGGCGTTTCGAAAGAAGCCGCTGAAGACGCTAAGAAGAAGCTGGAAGAAGCAGGCGCTAAAGTCGAGCTGAAGTAATCTCGACTTTGCGACTCCAGTCCGAGCGTTGAGCAAAGGGCTGATGGCTGGTGGCTTGCGCCACCGGCCTTTTTCCGTTATTGGCGGCCGGCCAAGCCGGCCCCGATAACGAGCTGCAAAACACCCATGTGGGTGGCGCAAACCAAGGGGTTTGCACGATTTTCTGGCTGCTCCCGCCGGGAGAAGCCAAACAAGCAGGTGACCAAGCTGGGGAACGCTGATGGCTTACTCATACACTGAGAAAAAACGTATCCGCAAGGACTTTAGCAAGTTGCCGGACGTTATGGATGTGCCTTACCTCCTGGCCATCCAGCTGGATTCGTATCGCGAATTCCTGCAAGCGGGAGCATCCAAGGATAACTTCCGCGACGTCGGCCTGCACGCGGCCTTCAAATCGGTATTCCCGATCATCAGCTACTCCGGCAATGCTGCCTTGGAGTACGTAGGCTATCGCCTGGGCGAACCCGCCTTCGATGTGAAGGAATGTGTCCTGCGTGGCGTGACCTTCGCGGTCCCACTGCGGGTCAAGGTGCGCCTGATCATCTTCGACAAGGAATCGTCGAACAAAGCGATCAAGGACATCAAAGAGCAAGAAGTCTACATGGGTGAAATCCCCCTGATGACTGAGAACGGTACCTTTGTAATCAACGGTACCGAGCGTGTGATCGTTTCCCAGCTGCACCGTTCGCCTGGTGTGTTCTTCGACCACGACCGTGGCAAGACTCACAGCTCGGGCAAGCTGCTGTACTCCGCTCGCATCATCCCTTACCGCGGTTCCTGGCTGGACTTCGAGTTCGACCCGAAGGACTGCGTATTCGTGCGTATCGACCGTCGCCGCAAACTGCCGGCCTCGGTGCTGTTGCGTGCGCTGGGTTACAGCACTGAAGAAGTGCTCAATACCTTCTACACCACCAACGTGTTCCACATTTCCGGCGAGAAACTCAGCCTGGAACTGGTGCCGCAGCGTCTGCGTGGTGAAGTCGCGGTCATGGACATCCATGACGAAAGCGGCAAGGTCATCGTTGAACAAGGCCGCCGTATCACTGCGCGCCACATCAACCAGATCGAAAAGGCTGGCGTGAAGCAGCTGGACGTTCCTATGGAATACGTCCTGGGCCGCACCACCGCCAAGGCCATCGTGCACCCGGCTACCGGCGAAATCCTGGCCGAATGCAACACCGAGTTGACCACCGATCTGCTGATCAAGGTCGCGAAGGCACAGGTCGTCCGTATCGAGACCCTGTACACCAACGACATCGACTGTGGTCCGTTCATCTCCGACACGCTGAAGATCGACACCACCAGCAACCAGCTGGAAGCGCTGGTCGAGATCTACCGCATGATGCGTCCCGGCGAGCCGCCGACCAAGGATGCTGCCGAGACCCTGTTCAACAACCTGTTCTTCAGCGCCGAGCGCTACGACCTGTCCGCTGTAGGTCGCATGAAGTTCAACCGTCGTATCGGTCGCACCGAAATCGAAGGTTCGGGTGTGCTGAGCAAGGAAGACATCGTCGAGGTTCTGAAGACCCTGGTCGATATCCGTAACGGCAAAGGTATCGTCGACGACATCGACCACCTGGGTAACCGTCGTGTACGTTGCGTCGGCGAGATGGCCGAGAACCAGTTCCGTGTAGGCCTGGTGCGTGTAGAGCGCGCGGTCAAGGAACGTCTGTCCATGGCCGAAAGCGAAGGCTTGATGCCGCAGGACCTGATCAACGCCAAGCCAGTTGCGGCGGCGGTGAAAGAGTTCTTCGGCTCCAGCCAGCTCTCGCAGTTCATGGACCAGAACAACCCGCTGTCCGAGATCACCCACAAGCGCCGTGTCTCTGCACTTGGCCCGGGCGGTCTGACCCGTGAGCGTGCCGGCTTCGAAGTCCGTGACGTACACCCGACCCACTACGGCCGCGTGTGCCCGATCGAGACCCCTGAAGGTCCGAACATCGGTCTGATCAACTCCCTGGCAGCCTATGCCCGCACCAACCAATACGGCTTCCTCGAAAGCCCGTATCGCGTGGTGAAGGAAGGTGTGGTCAGCGACGACATCGTGTTCCTGTCCGCCATCGAAGAGGCTGATCACGTGATCGCCCAGGCTTCGGCCGCGATGAACGACAAGAAGCAGCTGATCGACGAACTGGTAGCGGTCCGTCACCTGAACGAATTCACCGTCAAGGCGCCGGAAGACGTCACCCTGATGGACGTTTCGCCGAAGCAGGTTGTTTCTGTTGCAGCGTCGCTGATTCCGTTCCTCGAGCACGACGACGCCAACCGTGCGTTGATGGGCTCGAACATGCAGCGTCAGGCTGTACCGACACTGCGCGCTGACAAGCCGCTGGTAGGTACTGGCATGGAGCGCAACGTTGCCCGTGACTCCGGTGTCTGCGTGGTTGCTCGCCGTGGTGGTGTGATCGACTCGGTCGACGCCAGCCGTGTCGTGGTTCGCGTGGCCGATGACGAAGTGGAAACCGGCGAAGCAGGTGTAGATATCTACAACCTGACCAAGTACACCCGTTCGAACCAGAACACCTGCATCAACCAGCGTCCGCTGGTGAGCAAGGGTGACAAGGTTCAGCGCGGCGACATCATGGCTGACGGCCCGTCCACCGACATGGGTGAACTGGCACTGGGCCAGAACATGCGCATCGCGTTCATGGCGTGGAACGGCTTCAACTTCGAAGACTCCATCTGCCTGTCCGAGCGTGTGGTCCAGGAAGATCGCTTCACCACCATCCACATCCAGGAACTGACCTGTGTGGCCCGTGACACCAAGCTTGGCCCAGAAGAAATCACTGCGGACATCCCGAACGTGGGTGAAGCTGCACTGAACAAACTGGACGAAGCCGGTATTGTCTACGTGGGTGCTGAAGTCGGCGCCGGTGACATCCTGGTCGGCAAGGTAACGCCAAAAGGCGAAACCCAGCTGACGCCGGAAGAGAAACTCCTGCGCGCAATCTTCGGTGAGAAGGCCAGCGACGTTAAGGACACCTCCCTGCGTGTGCCAACCGGCACCAAGGGTACTGTCATCGACGTACAGGTCTTCACCCGCGATGGCGTCGAGCGCGACAGCCGCGCCCTGGCCATCGAGAAGATGCAGCTGGACGAGATCCGCAAGGACCTCAACGAAGAGTTCCGCATCGTTGAAGGCGCTACCTTCGAACGTCTGCGCTCTGCTCTGAACGGCCAGGTGGTCGACGGTGGTGCGGGCCTGAAGAAAGGCACCGTGGTTTCCGACGAGGTGCTGGACGGCCTGGAGCACGGCCAGTGGTTCAAACTGCGCATGGCTGAGGATGCACTGAACGAGCAGCTGGAAAAGGCTCAGCAGTACATCGTCGACCGTCGCCGTCTGCTGGACGACAAGTTCGAAGACAAGAAGCGCAAGCTGCAGCAGGGCGATGACCTGGCACCGGGCGTACTGAAGATCGTCAAGGTCTACCTGGCTATCCGCCGTCGCATCCAGCCGGGTGACAAGATGGCGGGCCGTCACGGTAACAAAGGTGTTGTCTCGGTTATCATGCCGGTTGAAGACATGCCTCACGATGCCAACGGTACGCCGGTAGACGTCGTGCTCAACCCGCTGGGCGTACCTTCGCGTATGAACGTCGGTCAGATCCTTGAAACCCACCTGGGCCTCGCAGCCAAAGGCCTGGGCGAGAAGATCGACCGCATGATCGAAGAGCAACGCAAGGCTGCAGAGCTGCGCGTGTTCCTGACCGAGGTCTACAACGAGATCGGTGGTCGTCAGGAAAACCTCGACGAGTTCACTGACGAAGAGATCCTGGCCCTGGCCCATAACCTGAAGAAGGGTGTGCCAATGGCTACCCCGGTCTTCGATGGTGCCAAAGAGCGCGAGATCAAGGCCATGCTGAAACTGGCCGACCTGCCAGAGAGCGGCCAGATGGTGCTGTTCGATGGCCGTACCGGCAACAAGTTCGAGCGTCCTGTGACCGTTGGTTACATGTACATGCTTAAGCTGAACCACTTGGTGGACGACAAGATGCACGCGCGTTCCACTGGTTCCTACAGCCTGGTTACCCAGCAGCCGCTGGGTGGTAAGGCGCAGTTCGGTGGTCAGCGTTTCGGGGAGATGGAAGTGTGGGCGCTGGAAGCATACGGCGCGGCATACACCCTGCAAGAAATGCTCACAGTGAAGTCGGACGACGTGAACGGCCGTACCAAGATGTACAAGAACATCGTGGATGGCGATCACCGTATGGAGCCGGGCATGCCCGAGTCCTTCAACGTGTTGATCAAAGAGATCCGTTCGCTCGGTATCGATATCGATCTGGAAACCGAATAACACGTGACGCGAAGGGGAGTGGGGCAGGTAATGCCCGCTCCCTGCTCCGCCAGGAGGAAAGGCCTTGAAAGACCTACTGAATCTGCTGAAAAACCAGGGTCAAGTCGAAGAGTTCGACGCCATCCGCATCGGTCTGGCGTCGCCTGAAATGATCCGTTCGTGGTCGTTCGGTGAAGTTAAGAAGCCGGAAACCATCAACTACCGTACGTTCAAACCCGAGCGTGACGGCCTGTTCTGCGCCAAGATCTTTGGCCCAGTCAAGGACTACGAGTGCCTGTGCGGCAAGTACAAGCGCCTCAAGCACCGCGGCGTCATCTGCGAGAAGTGCGGCGTTGAAGTTGCCCTGGCCAAGGTTCGTCGTGAGCGCATGGCGCACATCGAACTGGCCTCGCCGGTTGCCCACATCTGGTTCCTGAAGTCGCTGCCGTCCCGTATCGGCCTGCTGATGGACATGACCCTGCGTGATATCGAGCGCGTTCTCTACTTCGAGAGCTATGTCGTTATCGACCCGGGCATGACCACCCTTGAAAAAGGTCAGCTGCTGAACGACGAGCAGTACTTCGAAGCGCTGGAAGAGTTCGGTGACGACTTCGACGCCCGCATGGGTGCCGAGGCTGTCCGCGAGCTGCTGCACGCGATCGACCTGGAGCACGAGATTGGCCGCCTGCGTGAAGAAATTCCGCAGACCAACTCGGAAACCAAGATCAAGAAGCTGTCCAAGCGCCTGAAGCTGATGGAAGCTTTCCAGGGCTCGGGCAACCTGCCTGAGTGGATGGTTCTGACCGTCCTGCCAGTATTGCCGCCGGACCTGCGTCCGCTGGTACCGCTGGATGGCGGCCGCTTCGCGACCTCCGACCTGAACGACCTGTATCGTCGGGTGATCAACCGTAACAACCGTCTGAAGCGCCTGCTGGATCTGTCGGCACCGGACATCATCGTGCGCAACGAAAAGCGCATGCTGCAGGAAGCGGTCGACGCCCTGCTGGACAACGGCCGTCGCGGTCGCGCCATCACTGGCTCGAACAAGCGTCCGCTGAAGTCCCTGGCTGACATGATCAAAGGTAAGCAAGGTCGCTTCCGTCAGAACTTGCTCGGCAAGCGCGTGGACTACTCTGGCCGTTCGGTAATTACCGTAGGCCCGACCCTGCGTCTGCACCAGTGCGGTCTGCCGAAGAAGATGGCCCTCGAGCTGTTCAAGCCGTTCATTTTCGGCAAGCTCGAAATGCGCGGCCTGGCGACCACCATCAAGGCTGCCAAGAAGATGGTCGAGCGCGAGCTGCCCGAGGTTTGGGACGTACTCGCCGAGGTCATCCGCGAACACCCCGTACTGCTCAACCGTGCACCCACCCTGCACCGTCTGGGTATTCAGGCGTTCGAGCCGGTTCTGATCGAAGGCAAGGCCATTCAGCTGCACCCGCTGGTGTGTGCGGCGTACAACGCCGACTTCGACGGTGATCAGATGGCCGTTCACGTGCCGCTGACGCTGGAAGCCCAGCTCGAAGCGCGCGCACTGATGATGTCGACCAACAACATTCTGTCGCCAGCCAACGGTGAGCCAATCATCGTTCCGTCGCAGGACGTTGTACTGGGTCTGTACTACATGACCCGTGAAGCCATCAACGCCAAGGGCGAAGGTCGCGTATTCGCCGACCTGCAGGAAGTCGACCGCGTATTCCGCGCCGGCGAAGCCGCCCTGCACGCGAAAATCAAGGTTCGTATCAACGAAACCGTGAAAGACCGCGATGGCAGCGTGACCAAGAATACCCGTATCGTCGATACCACCGTCGGCCGAGCGCTGTTGTTCCAGGTTGTTCCGGCAGGCCTGCCGTACGACGTGGTCAACCAGCCGATGAAGAAAAAGGCGATCTCCAAACTGATCAACCAGTGCTACCGCGTGGTGGGTCTGAAAGAGACCGTTATCTTCGCTGACCAGCTGATGTACACCGGTTTCGCTTATTCGACCATCTCCGGTGTTTCCATCGGTGTGAACGACTTTGTCATCCCGGATGAGAAAGCCCGCATCATCGGTAACGCTACCGATGAAGTGAAAGAGATCGAGAGCCAGTATGCGTCCGGCCTGGTAACCCAGGGCGAGAAGTACAACAAGGTCATCGACTTGTGGTCCAAGGCGAACGACGAAGTGTCCAAGGCGATGATGGCCAACCTCTCGAAAGAGAAGGTCATCGACCGTGAGGGCAATGAAGTCGATCAGGAGTCCTTCAACTCCATGTACATGATGGCTGACTCCGGTGCGCGGGGTTCCGCTGCCCAGATCCGTCAGCTGGCCGGTATGCGTGGCCTGATGGCCAAGCCTGACGGCTCCATCATCGAGACGCCAATCACGGCGAACTTCCGTGAAGGCCTGAGCGTACTTCAGTACTTCATCTCGACGCACGGTGCTCGTAAGGGTCTGGCGGATACCGCACTGAAGACCGCGAACTCGGGTTACCTGACCCGTCGTCTGGTAGACGTTGCGCAGGACCTGGTGGTAACCGAGATCGATTGCGGTACCGACCAAGGCCTGGTGATGACGCCGCACATCGAAGGTGGCGACGTTGTAGAGCCGCTGGGTGAGCGCGTACTGGGCCGTGTCATTGCCCGTGACGTGTTCAAGCCAGGCACCGAGGATGTAATCGTGCCGGCCGGTACGCTGGTCGACGAGCAGTGGGTCGAGTTCATCGAGCTGAACAGCATCGACGAAGTGATCGTGCGTTCGCCGATCAACTGCGAAACCCGCTACGGCATCTGCGCCAAGTGCTACGGCCGTGACCTGGCTCGCGGTCACCAGGTGAACATCGGTGAAGCTGTCGGCGTTATCGCTGCACAGTCGATCGGTGAGCCGGGTACCCAGCTGACCATGCGTACGTTCCACATCGGTGGTGCTGCAAGCCGTACCTCGGCTGCCGACAGCGTCCAGGTGAAGAACGGCGGTATGGTTCGTCTGCACAACCTGAAGCAGGTCGAGCGCGCTGACGGTAACCTGGTTGCCGTATCCCGTTCGGGCGAACTGGCGATTGCCGATGAGTTCGGCCGTGAGCGTGAGCGTTACAAGCTGCCTTACGGTGCGGTAATTTCGGTCAAGGAAGGTGACAAGGTCGAAGCTGGCGCAATCGTCGCCAAGTGGGACCCGCACACCCACCCGATCGTGACCGAGCTGAAAGGTACCGTGACCTTCGTGGGCATGGAAGAAAACATTACCATCAAGCGCCAGACCGACGAGCTGACCGGCCTGACCAACATCGAAGTCCTGGACGTCAAGGATCGCCCTGCCGCTGGCAAGGAAATCCGTCCGGCGATCAAGATGGTCGATGCCAACGGCAAGGATCTGTACCTGCCAGGTACTGACGTACCGGCGCAGTACTTCCTGCCTGCCAACGCCTTGGTGGGTGTTGCTGACGGTGCGCAGATCGGTGTGGGTGACGTTATTGCGCGTATTCCGCAAGAAACGTCCAAGACCCGTGACATCACCGGTGGTCTGCCGCGCGTTGCCGACCTGTTCGAAGCGCGCCGTCCGAAAGAAGCCTCGATTCTGGCTGAAGTCAGCGGCACCATCGCGTTCGGTAAAGAAACCAAGGGCAAGCGTCGCCTGGTCATTACCCCGACCGACGGCAGCGATCCGTACGAAGAGCTGATTCCGAAGTGGCGCCACCTGAACGTCTTCGAAGGCGAACAGGTAAACCGCGGCGAAGTTATCTCCGACGGCCCGAGCGATCCGCACGACATCCTGCGTTTGCTGGGTGTGAGCGCGCTGGCGAAGTACATCGTCAACGAGATCCAGGACGTTTACCGTCTGCAGGGCGTGAAGATCAACGACAAGCACATCGAGACCATCCTGCGTCAGATGCTGCGCAAGGTCGAGATCTCCGAGTCGGGCGATTCCAGCTTCATCAAGGGCGACCAGATGGAACTGACTCAGGTGCTGGTAGAGAACGAGCGCCTGGCTGGCGACGACAAGTTCGTCTCCAAGTTCACCCGTGTGCTGCTGGGTATCACCAAGGCGTCGCTGTCGACCGAGTCGTTCATCTCCGCGGCTTCCTTCCAGGAAACCACCCGCGTGCTGACCGAAGCGGCGGTAACCGGCAAGCGCGATTACCTGCGCGGCCTGAAAGAGAACGTGGTCGTGGGTCGTCTGATCCCGGCCGGTACCGGTCTGGCCTACCACAGCGAGCGCAAGCGTCGCCGTGAAGCAGACAAGCCGCTGCGTGTGAGCGCCAGTGAGGTTGAAGCCGCACTGACCGAAGCACTGAACTCCAGCGGTAACTGAGTACAGGGCAGGGCCCCGGCAGCCTCGAACGACCATCGCTGACATGAAATGTTGCCGATGATCGGGCGAGGACGGCCGGGGCTTCGTCTTGACTGGGTGCAAGATCCTCTTTAGACTTTTGTACCCTTAAATTTGGTGAGGCTCCGTCTCGCCAATTTTTGGCTTTCTTGCAAGACAATAGCGTCGCAAGACAATCAGTGGAGCTAGTAGATGGCAACTATCAACCAGCTGGTACGTCAGCCGCGTAAGCGTTCGGTCGAAAAGTCCGACGTTCCTGCGCTGCAGAACTGCCCGCAACGTCGTGGCGTGTGCACCCGTGTGTACACCACCACGCCGAAAAAACCTAACTCGGCACTGCGTAAAGTATGCCGTGTGCGTCTGACCAACGGTTTCGAGGTTTCCTCGTACATCGGTGGTGAAGGCCACAACCTGCAAGAGCACAGCGTCGTCCTGATCCGTGGCGGCCGTGTAAAAGACTTGCCAGGTGTTCGTTACCACACCGTTCGCGGCTCTCTGGATACTTCGGGCGTTAAAGGCCGTAACCAGGGTCGTTCGAAGTACGGTACCAAGCGTCCGAAGTAATCGGCCGTTTGCAGACATCCATTTTTTTGAGTCGATAAGAGTAAGGTCGGGCAGGGGTCGCAGACCCACGTCCCGGGCTAACCTGAAGACCGTTTGAGGGCTTATCATGCCAAGACGTCGTGTAGCAGCAAAACGTGAGATTCTCGACGATCCTAAGTACGGATCGCAGATTCTCGCCAAGTTCATGAACCACGTGATGGAAAGCGGCAAGAAGGCCGTAGCCGAGCGCATCGTTTACGGTGCCCTGGATACTGTCAAAGCGCGCAAGAACAGCGACCCCCTGGAAATCTTCGAGAAAGCTCTCGACGCCATCGCTCCGCTGGTCGAAGTTAAGTCCCGTCGTGTCGGCGGTGCTACTTACCAGGTTCCGGTTGAAGTTCGTCCCTCCCGTCGTAACGCTCTGGCAATGCGCTGGCTCGTAGACTACGCCCGCAAGCGCGGCGAGAAGTCGATGGCTCTGCGCCTGGCCGGCGAGCTGCTGGATGCTGCTGAAGGCAAGGGTGCTGCAGTCAAGAAGCGTGAAGACGTGCACCGTATGGCCGAGGCCAACAAAGCGTTCTCGCACTACCGCTTCTAATTCAAGCATCAATCATTTTGCGAGGGCTTTATGGCTCGTACTACAGCAATTAACCGCTACCGCAACATTGGTATTTGCGCCCACGTTGACGCGGGCAAAACTACCACTACCGAGCGGATCCTGTTCTACACAGGTTTGAGCCACAAAATGGGCGAGGTGCACGACGGCGCCGCGACCACCGACTGGATGGTGCAGGAGCAGGAGCGGGGTATTACCATTACCTCCGCTGCCGTTACCACCTTCTGGAAAGGTTCTGTTGGTCAGTATGACAACTACCGCGTTAACGTCATCGATACCCCCGGCCACGTTGACTTCACCATTGAAGTAGAACGTTCGCTGCGCGTACTCGACGGCGCGGTCGTCGTGTTCTGCGGTACCTCCGGCGTTGAGCCGCAGTCCGAAACCGTATGGCGTCAGGCCAACAAATACGGTGTTCCACGTATCGTCTACGTGAACAAGATGGACCGTGCCGGTGCCAACTTCCTGCGCGTCGTAGGCCAGATCAAGAACCGCCTGGGTCACACCCCGGTTCCGATCCAGCTGGCCATCGGTTCGGAAGATAACTTCCAGGGTCAGGTCGACCTGATCAAGATGAAGGCTATCTACTGGAACGAAGACGACAAAGGCACCACCTATCGCGAGGAAGAGATTCCTGCCGATATGCTGGAGCTGGCTGAAGAGTGGCGCAACAACATGGTTGAAGCCGCCGCCGAAGCCAACGAAGAACTGATGAACAAGTACCTTGAAGAAGGTGAGCTGACCGTCGAAGAGATCAAGGCAGGCCTGCGCGCGCGCACCCTGGCCAGCGAAATCGTTCCGGCTGTCTGCGGTTCGTCGTTCAAGAACAAGGGCGTTCCCCTGGTTCTCGACGCCGTCATCGAGTTCCTGCCTGCTCCGACCGAGATCCCTGCAATCCAGGGTATCAACCCGGACGACAAGGACCTGGACAAAGAAGACCCGGCTGTCCGCAAGGACGAGCGTCACGCTGACGACGACGAGCCGTTCTCGGCCCTGGCGTTCAAGATCGCGACTGACCCGTTCGTGGGTACGCTGACCTTCGTCCGCGTTTACTCGGGCGTTCTGAGCTCCGGTGACTCGGTCATCAACTCGGTCAAAGGCAAGAAAGAGCGCGTTGGCCGTATGGTGCAGATGCACGCCAACCAGCGTGAAGAGATCAAAGAAGTTCGCGCTGGTGACATCGCGGCGCTGATCGGCATGAAAGACGTAACCACGGGCGAAACCCTGTGCAACGCCGACAAGCCAATCATTCTCGAGCGTATGGACTTCCCTGAGCCGGTTATCTCGCTCTCCGTAGAGCCGAAAACCAAGGCTGACCAGGAGAAGATGGGCATCGCACTGGGCAAGCTGGCCCAGGAAGACCCGTCGTTCCGCGTCAAGACCGACGAAGAGACTGGCCAGACCATCATCTCCGGTATGGGTGAGCTGCACCTGGACATCCTCGTTGACCGCATGAAGCGCGAATTCAACGTCGAAGCCAACATCGGCAAGCCGCAGGTTTCGTACCGCGAGAAGATCACCAAGTCCAACGTTGAGATCGAAGGCAAATTCGTTCGTCAGTCGGGTGGTCGTGGTCAGTTCGGTCACTGCTGGATCCGTTTCTCGGAGCCGGAAGTTGACGCGAAGGGCAACATCACCGAAGGTCTGGAATTCAAGAACGAAGTCGTGGGTGGTGTAATTCCGAAGGAATTCATTGCCCCGATCCAGAAGGGTATCGAAGAGCAGATGAAAAACGGCGTCGTTGCCGGTTATCCTCTGATCGGCCTCAAGGCCACGGTATTCGACGGTTCGTACCACGACGTCGACTCCAACGAAATGGCGTTCAAAATCGCTGCTTCGATGGCAACCAAGCAACTGGCCCAGAAGGGCGGTGGCGTGGTTCTCGAGCCGATCATGAAAGTCGAAGTTGTAACCCCGGAAGACTACCTGGGTGACGTGATGGGTGACCTGAACCGTCGTCGTGGTCTGGTACAGGGTATGGATGAATCGGTCTCCGGCCGCGTCGTCCGCGCTGAAGTTCCGCTCGGAGAGATGTTCGGTTACGCGACCGACGTTCGTTCCATGTCTCAGGGTCGCGCAAGCTACTCCATGGAATTCTCCAAATACGCCGAAGCTCCGTCGAACATCGTCGAAGCACTCGTTAAAAAACAAGGCTAATCCCCTTTAGGCAAGAGGTTCACTGTCGTGGCTAAAGAAAAATTTGATCGTTCCCTTCCCCACGTTAACGTCGGCACTATCGGCCACGTTGACCACGGTAAGACCACTCTGACCGCAGCTCTGACTCGCGTCTGCTCCGAAGTATTCGGTTCGGCAGTCGTTGAGTTCGACAAGATCGACTCGGCTCCAGAAGAAAAAGCGCGCGGTATCACCATCAACACCGCTCACGTTGAGTACAACTCGACCATTCGTCACTACGCTCACGTTGACTGCCCAGGTCACGCTGACTACGTGAAGAACATGATCACCGGTGCTGCCCAGATGGACGGCGCGATCCTGGTTTGCTCGGCCGCCGATGGTCCGATGCCACAAACCCGTGAGCACATCCTGCTGTCCCGTCAGGTTGGCGTTCCGTACATCGTGGTCTTCCTGAACAAGGCTGACCTGGTAGACGACGCTGAGCTGCTGGAACTGGTCGAGATGGAAGTTCGCGACCTGCTGTCCACCTACGACTTCCCAGGCGACGACACCCCGATCATCATCGGTTCGGCTCGTATGGCGCTGGAAGGCAAAGACGACAACGAAATGGGCACTACCGCTGTCAAGAAGCTGGTAGAGACTCTGGACAGCTACATTCCTGAGCCAGTTCGTGCCATCGACCAGCCATTCCTGATGCCGATCGAAGACGTATTCTCGATCTCGGGCCGTGGTACCGTTGTAACTGGCCGTATCGAGCGTGGCATCGTCCGCGTTCAGGATCCGCTGGAAATCGTTGGTCTGCGTGACACCACCACCACCACCTGCACCGGTGTTGAGATGTTCCGCAAGCTGCTGGACGAAGGCCGTGCTGGCGAGAACTGCGGCGTTCTGCTGCGTGGTACCAAGCGTGACGACGTTGAGCGTGGCCAGGTTCTGGTCAAGCCAGGTTCGGTCAAGCCGCACACCAAGTTCACCGCAGAAGTCTACGTCCTGTCGAAGGAAGAAGGCGGCCGTCACACGCCGTTCTTCAAAGGCTACCGTCCTCAGTTCTACTTCCGTACCACTGACGTGACCGGTAACTGCGAACTGCCGGAAGGCGTTGAAATGGTAATGCCAGGTGACAACATTCAGATGACTGTCACCCTGATCAAAACCATCGCAATGGAAGACGGTCTGCGCTTCGCTATCCGTGAAGGCGGTCGTACCGTCGGCGCCGGCGTTGTGGCCAAAATCATCGAGTAATCACTCGACCGATTGAAAAAACCCCCGCTCAGCGGGGGTTTTTTTTATTGGGTTGACACTAATTGGGGGCGTCTATAGAATCACGCCTCCTTTTAGCGGGCGTAGTGCGTCCGTTGGGAACAGCCTGGAGTCTGAAATCCAATGCAAAATCAGCAAATCCGAATCAGGTTGAAGGCTTTCGACCATCGCCTGATCGACCAATCCACCCAGGAAATCGTGGAAACCGCGAAACGTACTGGTGCACAAGTGCGTGGTCCAATTCCACTGCCTACCCGCAAAGAGCGTTTCACCGTTCTGGTCTCCCCGCACGTCAACAAAGACGCGCGTGACCAGTACGAGATCCGCACTCATAAGCGTGTTCTGGACATCGTCCAGCCAACGGATAAAACCGTTGATGCGCTGATGAAGCTTGATCTGGCGGCAGGTGTGGAAGTACAGATCAGCCTCGGCTAAGACTTCGGTCTAGTCGTGTAACGCTCTGAAATGGGCGGCCATAGCGGGTGAAAGCCCCGTACACTCATGAGGTTTACAACATGACTATTGGTGTAATCGGTCGCAAGTGCGGTATGACCCGCATTTTCACCGAAGAAGGTGTCTCCATTCCGGTCACGGTCATCGAGATCGAGCCGAATCGTGTCACCCAGTTCAAAACTGAAGAAACCGATGGCTACCGTGCAGTGCAAGTCACTGTCGGCGAGCGTCGTGCTTCGCGTGTGACTGCCGCTCAGGCAGGCCACTTCGCCAAGGCCAACGTTGCCGCTGGTCGCGGTGTTTGGGAGTTCCGTCTTGAAGAAGGCGATTTCCAGGCTGGCGATCTGATCAAAGCTGAACTCTTCGCTGCAGGCCAGCTGGTAGACGTTACTGGTCAGTCCAAAGGTAAAGGCTTCGCCGGTACCATCAAGCGCTGGAACTTCCGTGGCCAGGACAACACCCACGGTAACTCCGTGTCGCACCGTGTCCCAGGTTCCATCGGCCAGTGCCAGACTCCTGGTCGTGTGTTCAAGGGCAAGAAAATGTCCGGTCACATGGGCGCCGAGCGCGTGACTGTGCAGTCCCTGGAAGTTGTTCGCGTAGACGCTGAGCGCAACCTGCTGCTCGTCAAAGGTGCCGTTCCAGGCGCTACTGGCGGCGACGTGGTTGTACGTCCAGCTGTCAAGGCTCGCGGTTAAGGGGAAACTGACATGCAACTTAATGTAAATGACGCTCAGGCGATCGAAGTTTCCGAACTGACTTTCGGTGGCGAATTCAACGAGACGCTGGTTCACCAAGCAGTCGTGGCCTACATGGCCGGCGGCCGTCAGGGCACCAAGCAGCAAAAGACCCGTTCCGACGTGGCTGGTGGCGGTAAGCGCCCATGGCGTCAGAAGGGTACTGGCCGTGCTCGTGCTGGTACCACTCGTGGTCCGATCTGGCGTGGCGGTGGTGTTACCTTCGCAGCTCGCCCTCAAGATCACTCGCAGAAGCTCAACAAGAAGATGTATCGCGCTGCCCTGCGCTCCATCCTCGCTGAGCTGGTGCGTAGCGACCGTCTGGTCGTGGTTCAGGACTTCGCTGTTGAAGCGCCGAAAACCAAAGATCTGCTGAACAAGCTGAACGGCATGGGTCTGAGCGATGTGTTGATCGTTTCCGACGCTGTTGATCAGAACCTGTACCTGGCTGCTCGTAACCTGCCGCACGTCGATGTACGTGACGTACAAGGTTCCGACCCGGTCAGTCTGATCGCATACGAGAAAGTGTTGATCACTGTCTCGGCCGTGAAGAAATTCGAGGAGCTGCTGGGATGAACCAGGAACGCGTATTTAAAGTCCTCCTTGGCCCGCACGTTTCCGAGAAGGCTACCGTTCTGGCTGAGAAGAAAGGCCAGTTCGTATTCAAGGTTGCTACCGATGCAACCAAGCTGGAAATCAAGAAAGCTGTCGAAGGCCTGTTCAACGTAAAAGTTGAAAACGTGTCGACTGTTAACGTTCTGGGTAAAACCAAGCGTACCGCACGTGGTCTGGGCAAGCGTAATGACTGGAAGAAGGCGATCGTCTCCCTTCAGCCAGGCCAAGATCTCGATTTCAGCAGCAGTGCTGAGTAAGGAAGGGGTGCATCATGGCAATCGTTAAATGCAAACCGACTTCCCCTGGCCGCCGTTTCGTGGTCAAGGTGGTCAACAAGGAGCTGCACAAAGGCGCTCCTCACGCACCGCTGCTCGAGAAGAAATCGAAGTCTGGTGGTCGTAACAACAATGGCCGTATTACCACGCGTCACGTAGGTGGTGGTCATAAGCAGCATTACCGTCTGGTCGACTTCCGTCGCAACGACAAAGATGGCATCCCCGCCACTGTCGAGCGTATCGAATACGATCCAAACCGTACTGCTCACATCGCCCTGCTGTGCTACGCAGACGGTGAGCGTCGCTACATCATCGCCCCTAAAGGCGTGAGCGCTGGCGACCAGCTGATCGCAGGTGCACTGGCCCCAATCAAGGCCGGTAACTCCCTGCAGCTGCGCAACATTCCAGTAGGTAGCACCATTCACGGCATCGAACTGAAGCCGGGTAAAGGTGCACAGATCGCTCGTTCCGCTGGTGCCTCGGCTCAGCTGATCGCTCGCGAAGGTGTCTACGTGACCCTGCGTCTGCGCTCTGGTGAAATGCGTAAAGTCCTGGCTGAGTGCCGTGCGACACTGGGCGAAGTCTCGAACTCCGAGCACAGCCTGCGTTCGCTGGGTAAAGCTGGTGCCAAACGCTGGCGCGGCGTTCGCCCAACCGTTCGTGGTGTTGCCATGAACCCGGTTGACCACCCACATGGTGGTGGTGAAGGTCGTACCTCCGGTGGTCGTCATCCGGTATCGCCATGGGGCTTCCCAACCAAGGGTGCTAAAACCCGTGGTAATAAGCGTACCGACAACATGATCGTCCGTCGTCGCAAGTAACTAGAGGGATACGACAGTGCCACGTTCTCTGAAAAAAGGTCCTTTTATCGATCTTCACCTCTTGAAGAAGATCGAAGTGGCGGTGGAGAAGAACGATCGCAAGCCAGTTAAAACCTGGTCGCGCCGTTCGATGATCCTGCCACAAATGGTCGGTCTGACCATCGCCGTACACAACGGTCGTCAACACGTCCCCGTTCTGGTGAACGAAGACATGGTCGGCCACAAACTGGGCGAGTTCGCCGGTACCCGCACCTACCGCGGGCACGTGGCTGACAAGAAAGCCAAGCGTTAAGGGGTAAGGAAATGGAAGTAGCCGCTAAGTTGTCGGGCGCTCGCATCTCCGCCCAGAAAGCCCGCTTGGTCGCCGACCAGATCCGCGGGAAGAAGGTGGGCGAAGCGCTCAACCTGTTGGCCTTCAGCAGCAAAAAAGCCGCTGAAATCATGAAGAAAGTCCTCGAGTCGGCCGTAGCCAACGCCGAACACAACGAAGGCGCAGACGTTGATGACCTGAAGGTCTCCACCGTTTTCGTCAACGAAGGGCGTTCGCTGAAGCGCATCATGCCACGTGCCAAAGGCCGTGCTGATCGCATCGTCAAGCGGTCTTGCCATATCACTGTCAAGGTTGCGGACAAGTAACGGAGTCGATCAGATGGGTCAGAAAGTACATCCCACTGGCATTCGCCTGGGAATCGTCAAGGAGCACACCTCCGTCTGGTACGCAGACGGTGCTACTTACGCAGATTACCTGTTGAAGGATCTGAAAACGCGTGAGTACCTCCACGACAAACTAAAAAGCGCGTCCGTAAGCCGTATCGATATTCATCGTCCGGCTCAAACTGCACGCATCACCATCCACACCGCTCGTCCCGGTATCGTTATCGGCAAGAAGGGTGAGGATGTCGAGAAGCTGCGTCAGGACCTGACCAAGCAGATGGGTGTGCCTGTGCACATCAACATCGAAGAGATCCGCAAGCCGGAACTCGACGCCATGCTGGTTGCGCAAAGCGTAGCTCAGCAGCTGGAACGCCGCGTAATGTTCCGTCGCGCCATGAAGCGCGCCGTGCAGAACGCCATGCGTATTGGTGCCAAGGGCATCAAGATCCAGGTGAGCGGTCGTCTCGGCGGCGCTGAGATTGCTCGTACCGAGTGGTATCGCGAAGGTCGTGTGCCTCTGCACACCCTGCGTGCCGATATCGACTACAACACCTACGAAGCTCACACCACTTACGGTGTGATCGGTGTGAAGGTTTGGATCTTCAAAGGCGAAGTAATTGGTGGTCGCCAAGAAGAACTGAAACCACAAGCACCAGCGCCTCGTAAAAAAGCTGCTAAGTAAGGGGTACGCCAAATGTTGCAACCAAAGCGTACAAAATTCCGCAAGCAGATGACTGGCCACAACCGTGGTCTGGCGCTGCGCGGTAGCAAAGTCAGCTTCGGCGAATTCGCCCTGAAAGCTGTTGCTCGCGGTCGCCTCACCGCTCGCCAGATCGAGTCCGCACGTCGTGCGCTGACCCGTCACGTAAAACGTGGCGGCAAGATCTGGATCCGTGTGTTCCCGGACAAGCCGATCTCCAAAAAGCCTCTTGAGGTTCGTATGGGTAAAGGTAAGGGTTCCGTGGAGTACTGGGTTGCCCAGATCCAGCCAGGTAAAGTCCTGTACGAGATCGAGGGTGTTTCTGAAGAGCTGGCGCGCGAAGCTTTCGCCCTGGCTGCTGCAAAGCTGCCTCTCGCCACCTCCTTTGTTAAGCGGACGGTGATGTGATGAAAGCGAATGAACTTCGTGAAAAATCGGCACAGCAGCTGAACGAGCAACTGCTCGGCTTGCTGCGCGACCAGTTCAATCTGCGCATGCAGAAAGCAACTGGCCAGTTGGGGCAGTCGCACCTGCTCTCGCAAGTTAAGCGTGACATCGCTCGCGTGAAAACTGTGCTCAACCAGCAGGCAGGTAAGTGATCATGGCTGAAGCTGAAAAAACCGTCCGTACGCTGACTGGCCGTGTCGTCAGCGACAAAATGGACAAGACCATCACCGTTCTGATCGAGCGTCGCGTCAAGCACCCGATCTACGGTAAATACGTTAAGCGTTCGACTAAGCTGCACGCGCACGACGAAACCAACCAGTGCAAAATCGGCGACAAGGTTTCCATTACCGAAACCCGTCCGCTGGCCAAGACCAAGTCCTGGGCACTGGTTGAAGTCCTCGAACGCGCTGTTGAAGTCTAAGGGCTAGGGGTCGGAGAAATTTTATGATTCAGACTCAATCCATGCTCGATGTGGCCGATAACAGCGGCGCTCGTCGCGTCATGTGCATCAAGGTGCTCGGCGGTTCGCACCGTCGTTACGCCGGCATCGGTGACATCATCAAAGTTACCGTCAAGGAAGCGATTCCGCGCGGTAAGGTCAAAAAAGGCCAGGTGATGACCGCTGTTGTTGTGCGCACCCGTCACGGTGTTCGTCGCGCCGACGGTTCCATCATTCGTTTCGACGGCAACGCTGCTGTTCTGCTGAACAACAAGCAAGAGCCGATCGGCACTCGCATCTTCGGGCCAGTGACCCGTGAACTTCGTACCGAGAAGTTCATGAAGATCGTCTCGCTCGCCCCTGAAGTGCTGTAAGGAGATCCGACATGCAAAAGATTCGTCGTGACGACGAGATCATCGTGATCGCCGGCAAAGACAAAGGTAAGCGCGGTAAGGTGCTGAAGGTTCTCGCTGACGACCGTCTGGTCATCGGTGGCGTGAACCTGGTCAAGCGTCATACCAAGCCTAACCCGATGGCGGGCGTTCAGGGCGGTATCGTCGAGAAAGAAGCGCCTCTGCACGCTTCCAACGTTGCCATCTTCAACGGTGAAACCAACAAGGCTGACCGCGTTGGTTTCAAAGTAGAAGACGGTAAGAAAATTCGTGTCTTCAAGTCGACCCAAAAAGCGGTTGATGCTTGAACACTGCTAGGTAGAAGACCATGGCACGACTGAAAGAGATTTACCGGAACGAAATCGCTCCTAAGCTTAAGGAAGAACTTAAGCTGTCGAACGTGATGGAAGTTCCGCGCGTTACCAAAATCACCCTGAACATGGGTCTGGGCGAAGCCATCGGTGACAAGAAAGTCATCGAGCACGCTGTTGCCGACCTGGAAAAGATCACCGGTCAAAAGCCGGTTGTGACCTTCGCTCGCAAATCCATCGCTGGCTTCAAAGTCCGCGAAGGCTGGCCGATCGGTGTCAAGGTGACCCTGCGTAGCGACAAGATGTACGAATTCCTGGACCGCCTGCTGGCGATCTCCCTGCCTCGGGTTCGCGACTTCCGCGGCCTGAATGCCAAGTCCTTCGATGGCCGTGGCAACTACAGCATGGGCGTGAAAGAGCAGATCATCTTCCCGGAAATCGATTACGACAAGATCGATGCTCTGCGCGGTTTGGACATCACCCTGACCACCACTGCTCGTTCGGACGACGAAGGCCGCGCTCTGCTGCGTGCTTTCAAGTTCCCGTTCCGCAACTGATTGGAGTAGGAAAATGGCCAAGAAGAGCATGAAAAACCGCGAGCTGAAGCGTCAGCTCACGGTAGCCAAGTACGCTAAAAAGCGTGCCGAGCTGAAAGCGACCATCGTCAACCTGAACGCTTCTCCTGAAGAGCGTTTCGCTGCCGTTGTCGCGCTGCAGAAGCAACCGCGTGATGCCAGCGCTGCCCGCCTGCGCAACCGTTGCCGCCTGACCGGTCGTCCTCACGGTGTATACCGTAAGTTCGGCCTGGGCCGTAACATGCTGCGTCAAGCTGCAATGCGTGGTGACGTACCAGGTCTGGTCAAGGCCTCCTGGTAAGCACTGCTGGTGTGATCCCGGTGGAAGGGGAGCAATCTTCCGACCGCCGGTGACCTCGCCCACAAACAAGCCCCTCTATGGGGCTTGTTTCGTTTCTGCGTTGTGTCTAGAATGACCGGCTCACCTGGGCCTGGGTACTTTACCCTGCCTGCTCAGGTGGTTGTGATAGCCGCAAGGCTAATAATTCTTGTATCAGGAGCATCTAGCCCATGAGTATGCAGGACCCGTTAGCGGACATGCTAACTCGCATCCGTAATGCCCAGATGGCTGAAAAGTCCGTCGTAAGCATGCCTTCTTCTACCCTGAAGGTCGCGGTTGCCAAAGTTCTGAAGGACGAAGGTTACATCGCCGGCTACCAGGTAACTGGTGAGGCCAAGCCTTCCTTGTCGATCGAACTGAAGTACTTCGAAGGCCGTCCGGTCATCGAGGAACTGAAGCGCTCCAGCCGTCCAGGCCTGCGCCAGTACAAGTCCGTCACAGACCTGCCGAAAGTACGTGGCGGTTTGGGCGTGTCTATCGTCTCCACCAACAAAGGTGTGATGACTGATCGCGCTGCGCGCGCTGCCGGTGTCGGCGGCGAAGTTCTGTGCACAGTGTTCTAAGGGGAGATAGGCATGTCTCGCGTCGCTAAGAACCCCGTTAAGCTGCCATCAGGCGTCGAAGTCAAATTCGCCGGCCAGCAGCTTTCGGTGAAGGGTGCCAAGGGCACTCTCGAACTGAACGTTCACTCGTCTGTTGAAGTTACCGAAGAGTCTGGCGAGCTGCGTTTCGTCGCTCGCAACGGTGATCAGCAAGCTCGCGCCATGGCCGGTACCACCCGCGCTCTGGTGAACAACATGGTCCAGGGCGTAAGCCAAGGCTTCGAGCGCAAGCTCCAGCTGGTCGGTGTTGGTTACAAGGCACAGGCAAAGGGCACCGTCCTGAACTTGGCTCTGGGCTTCTCGCATCCAGTGGACTACGAACTGCCAGCCGGTATCACCGCTGAAACCCCAAGCCAGACCGACATCCTGATCAAGGGTATCGACAAGCAGCTGGTGGGTCAGGTGGCCGCTGAAATCCGCGATTTCCGTCCGCCAGAGCCTTACAAAGGTAAAGGTGTGCGTTACGCGGACGAAGTAGTCCGTCGTAAAGAAGCCAAGAAGAAGTAGGGCCTAGCAAATGACCGACAAAAAAGTTACTCGACTGCGTCGCGCTCGCAAAGCACGCCTCAAGATGCACGAACTCGAAGTCGTGCGCCTGTGCGTGTTCCGCTCCTCGCAGCACATCTATGCCCAGGTCATTTCGGCCGACGGCAGCAAGGTTCTGGCAAGTGCCTCGACCTTGGACAAAGAACTGCGTGATGGCGCCACTGGCAACATCGACGCGGCCACTAAGGTTGGCAAGCTGGTAGCTGAGCGTGCGAAAGCCGCCGGTGTATCTCAAGTTGCCTTTGACCGTTCCGGCTTCAAGTACCATGGCCGCGTCAAAGCGCTGGCTGATGCTGCTCGTGAAGGCGGGCTGGAGTTCTAAGTTATGGCAAATAACGATCAAAAGCGCGACGAAGGCTACATCGAGAAGCTGGTTCAAGTTAACCGCGTTGCCAAAACCGTAAAAGGCGGCCGTATCTTCACCTTCACCGCGCTGACCGTGGTAGGTGATGGTAAAGGTCGTGTTGGCTTCGGCCGTGGCAAATCGCGCGAAGTACCTGCTGCGATCCAGAAAGCCATGGAAGCTGCTCGCCGCAACATGATCCAGGTTGACCTGAAGGGCACCACCCTGCAGTACGCCACCAAGGCTGCCCACGGCGCCTCGAAGGTTTACATGCAGCCTGCTTCGGAAGGTACCGGTATCATCGCCGGTGGCGCAATGCGTGCTGTCCTGGAAGTTGCTGGTGTTCAGAACGTTCTGGCCAAGTGCTACGGTTCGACCAACCCAGTGAACGTGGTTTACGCCACCTTCAAGGGTCTGAAAGCCATGCAATCTCCTGAATCCATTGCTGCCAAGCGCGGCAAGAGCGTCGAGGAGATCTTCTGATCATGGCAACCGTAAAAGTAACGCTGATCAAGAGCACCGCCGGCCGCCTGCCTAACCACATCCTGTGTGTTAAAGGCCTGGGCCTGCGTCGCATCGGTCACACTGTAGAGGTCCAGGATACTCCCGAGAACCGCGGGATGATCAATAAGGCTTACTACATGCTGAAGGTCGAGGGTTAATCGATGAAACTCAATGATCTGAGTCCAGCGCCGGGTTCCCGTCGCGAGAAGCATCGTCCGGGTCGTGGTATCGGTAGCGGTTTGGGCAAGACTGGTGGCCGTGGTCACAAAGGTCAGACCTCCCGTTCCGGTGGCACCATCGCTCCGGGCTTCGAAGGCGGTCAACAGCCGCTGCACCGTCGTCTGCCGAAATTCGGCTTCGTTTCCCTGAAAGCCATGGACCGCGCAGAAGTGCGTCTGTCCGAGCTGGCCAAGGTGGAAGGCGACGTGGTTTCCGTGCAGTCCCTGAAGGATGCCAACGTGATCGGCCAGAACGTTCAGCGTGTGAAAATCATGCTGTCTGGCGAAGTCACTCGCGCAGTTACCATCAAGGGCATCGCAGCCACCAAGGGTGCGCGTGCGGCTATCGAAGCAGCTGGCGGCAAGTTCGAGGAATAAATGGCTAAGCAAGGTGCTCTCTCTTCGCTCGGTAAGGGCGGGATGTCGGAACTCTGGGCTCGTCTGCGCTTTCTGTTCATGGCGATCATCGTCTATCGGATAGGTGCGCATATCCCGGTTCCTGGCATCAATCCAGACCGGCTGGCGGATCTGTTTCGGCAGAATGAGGGGACCATTCTTAGCTTGTTCAACATGTTTTCCGGTGGCGCGCTTGAGCGCATGAGCATCTTTGCACTGGGGATCATGCCGTACATTTCGGCATCGATCATCATGCAGCTGATGACTGCGGTCAGCCCGCAACTGGAGCAGTTGAAGAAGGAAGGTGAAGCTGGCCGTCGCAAGATCAGCCAGTACACCCGCTACGGCACCGTTATCCTGGCGCTGGTACAAGCCATTGGCATGTCCATTGGCCTGGCCAACCAGGGCGTGGCGTTTTCTGTAGGCCTGGGCTTCCATGTCGTCGCCGTCTCCACGTTTGTGGCGGGCGCGATGTTCATGATGTGGCTGGGCGAGCAGATCACCGAGCGCGGTGTGGGCAACGGTATCTCGATGTTGATCTTCGCAGGTATCGTTGCCGGTCTTCCGAGAGCAATCGGGCAGTCTTTCGAGTCTGCGCGCACAGGCGATATCAACATCTTCGCCCTGGTCGCTATCGGTTTGCTGGCAGTAGCGATTATCGGTTTCGTGGTGTTCATTGAGCGTGGTCAGCGGCGCATCGCCGTTCATTACGCCAAGCGTCAGCAGGGCCGCAAGGTCTTCGCTGCGCAGACCAGCCACTTGCCGCTGAAAGTGAACATGGCGGGGGTTATCCCGGCCATCTTCGCGAGCAGCATTCTGCTGTTCCCGGCTTCGCTGGGTGCCTGGTTCGGTCAGTCCGAAGGTATGGGCTGGCTGCAGGACATCTCGCAGTCGATCGCTCCTGGTCAGCCGTTGAACATTTTGCTGTTTAGTGCAGGGATCATTTTCTTCTGCTTCTTCTACACAGCGCTGATGTTCAACCCGAAAGACGTAGCGGAAAACCTGAAGAAGTCCGGTGCCTTTATTCCGGGTATCCGTCCTGGTGAGCAGTCGGCGCGCTACATTGATGGCGTTCTGACCCGTTTGACCATGTTCGGTGCTCTTTACATGATGGCCGTCTGCCTTCTGCCCCAGTTCCTGGTGGTGGCAGCAAATGTGCCGTTCTACCTTGGCGGGACCTCGTTGCTGATTGTGGTAGTGGTTGTGATGGACTTCATGTCCCAAGTACAATCGCACCTCGTTTCGCACCAGTACGAATCCCTGATGAAGAAAGCCAACCTGAAAGGCTACGGTGGCAGCGGTTTGCTGCGCTGATACGCCCCTAAGGTTCGAGGAGTCGGTAATGAAAGTTCGTGCATCGGTGAAAAAGCTGTGCCGCAACTGCAAGATCATCCGTCGCGCAGGCGTCGTACGAGTGATCTGCAGCGCAGAACCGCGTCACAAACAGCGCCAAGGCTGAGTGTGACCTGTGCTTCAAACCCAGCAGCTAGTGTGCTGCTGGGTTGATTATTCGTTTCTACAGCGATATTATCTCGCGCCCTATTTCTTGGCTTCCGGGGCGTAGGTAGCTGTCAATTGGAGTCCCACTGAATGGCCCGTATTGCAGGCGTTAACATTCCAGATAACAAGCATGCTGTTATCTCGCTGACCTACATCTATGGTGTTGGTCGCACCACTGCACAGAAAATCTGTGCAGACGCTGGCGTAAACCCAGCCGCAAAGATCAAGGATCTGAGCGACGAGCAAATCGAAACCCTGCGTGGCGAAGTTGCGAAGTTCACCACCGAAGGTGACCTGCGTCGTGACATCAACATGAAGATCAAGCGCTTGATGGACCTGGGTTGCTACCGCGGCCTGCGTCATCGTAAAGGTCTGCCGGTTCGCGGTCAGCGCACCAAGACCAACGCACGCACCCGTAAGGGCCCGCGTAAGCCGATCCGCAAGTAATCGCCCAGGAATATAGACATGGCAAAACCTGCTGCTCGTCCTCGTAAGAAAGTCAAAAAGACAGTGGTTGATGGCATCGCCCACATCCATGCGTCTTTCAACAACACCATCGTGACCATCACCGACCGTCAGGGCAATGCTTTGTCCTGGGCGACCTCCGGTGGTTCGGGTTTCCGTGGTTCGCGCAAATCCACCCCGTTCGCAGCTCAGATTGCTGCCGAGCGTGCTGGTCAAGCTGCGCTGGAATACGGTCTGAAGAACCTCGACGTTAACGTCAAGGGTCCAGGTCCAGGTCGTGAGTCCGCCGTTCGTGCACTGAACAGCTGCGGCTACAAGATCGCCAGCATCACCGACGTGACGCCAATCCCGCATAACGGGTGCCGTCCGCCGAAGAAGCGTCGCGTGTAATCAGGAGACAGATAAATGGCACGTTACATTGGTCCAAAATGCAAACTGTCTCGCCGTGAAGGCACTGACCTTTTCCTGAAGAGCGGCGTTCGCGCTCTGGAATCGAAGTGCAACATCGAAGCAGCCCCAGGTATCCACGGCCAGCGCCGTGGCCGTCAGTCCGACTACGGTACCCAGCTGCGCGAGAAACAGAAAGTTCGTCGTATCTACGGTGTACTGGAGCGTCAGTTCCGCGGTTACTACCAGGCTGCAGCCTCGAAAAAAGGCGCAACCGGTGAGAACCTGCTGCAACTGCTCGAGTGCCGCCTGGATAACGTCGTTTACCGTATGGGCTTCGGCTCGACTCGTTCCGAGTCCCGTCAGCTGGTTTCGCACAAAGCGATCACCGTCAACGGTAAAACTGTAAACATTCCATCCTACCAAGTTCGTCCGGGTGACGTGGTCGCGGTTCGTGAGAAGTCGCTGAACCAGCTGCGCATTGTTCAAGCCCTTGAACTGTGCGCCCAGCGTGGCCGCGTTGAGTGGGTTGATGTGGATGCTGCTAAAAAGTCGGGCGTTTTCAAGAACGTTCCTGCTCGCAGCGACCTGTCTGCCGACATCAACGAAAACCTGATTGTCGAGCTCTACTCCAAGTAAGGGCTAGAAAATAGGTGCATCCATGCAGATTTCGGTAAATGAGTTCCTGACTCCCCGCCATATTGATGTGCAGGTAGTCAGTCCGACCCGCGCCAAGATCACGCTCGAGCCTCTCGAGCGTGGCTTCGGCCATACCCTGGGCAACGCGCTGCGCCGCATCCTGTTGTCCTCCATGCCTGGCTGTGCAGTAGTCGAGGCCGAGATCGATGGCGTACTCCATGAGTACTCCGCGATCGAAGGTGTACAGGAAGATGTCATTGAAATCCTGTTGAACCTGAAAGGCCTGGCTCTCAAACTGCACGGTCGTGACGAAGTTACGCTGACCTTGTCGAAAAAGGGTTCGGGGGTGGTTACCGCTGCCGATATTCAGCTGGATCACGATGTCGAGATCGTCAACCCCGATCACGTAATCGCGAACCTGGCGTCTAATGGCGCCCTGAACATGAAGCTCACTGTAGCTCGTGGTCGCGGTTACGAGCCGGCCGACTCCCGTCAGACCGACGAAGACGAAAGCCGTAGCATTGGCCGTCTGCAGTTGGACGCCTCCTTCAGCCCGGTGCGTCGTATCGCCTATGTGGTCGAGAACGCCCGTGTTGAACAGCGTACCAACCTGGACAAGCTGGTCATTGATCTGGAAACCAACGGCACCCTGGATCCTGAAGAGGCTATCCGCCGCGCTGCGACCATCCTGCAACAGCAGCTGGCCGCGTTCGTCGACCTCAAGGGTGACAGCGAGCCTGTCGTAGTCGAGCAGGAAGACGAGATCGATCCGATCCTGCTGCGTCCGGTTGACGACCTGGAACTGACTGTACGTTCGGCCAACTGCCTGAAGGCGGAGAACATCTACTACATCGGCGACCTGATTCAGCGTACCGAAGTAGAGCTGTTGAAAACTCCTAACCTCGGCAAGAAGTCCCTGACCGAAATCAAGGACGTCCTGGCCTCTCGTGGTCTGTCTCTCGGCATGCGCCTCGACAACTGGCCGCCTGCAAGTCTTAAGAAAGACGACAAGGCGACCGCCTGATCGTCGTAATCACCGAACGTAGTGTTTGGTAAGGAATGAATCATGCGTCATCGTAAAAGTGGACGTCACCTGAGCCGTACCAGCTCTCACCGCAAGGCTATGTTCCAGAACATGGCAGTGTCGCTGATCGAGCACGAGCTGATCAAAACCACCCTGCCGAAAGCCAAGGAACTGCGTCGCGTTGCCGAGCCGCTGATCACCCTGGCCAAGGAAGACAGCGTTGCTAACCGTCGTCTGGCCTTCGACCGTACCCGTTCGAAGTCCGCTGTTGGCAAACTGTTCAACGATCTGGGCAAGCGCTATGCCACCCGTCAGGGCGGCTACCTGCGCATCCTGAAGTGCGGTTTCCGCGCTGGCGACAACGCGCCTATGGCGTACGTCGAGCTGGTTGATCGTCCAGTCGGTGGTGCTGTAGAAGCTGCCGAGTAAGACGTTCTGTCTGCTACAAGAAACCGGGCCTAGTGCCCGGTTTTTTGTGCTCGCTAAAATTGTCTTTTTCTATTGATATGAATCAGTTAATGAATTTGGTTTAAGGCTGCCGCTCGTCGATACTCTCCCTCAAGCCGATCCAACGGTACCGAATGTTGATAAGGAGAGCCCATGAGCAAGATTCTCACCACCGCAAGCGGCGCACCTGTAGCCGATAACCAGAACTCCAGATCTGCCGGCCCCCGCGGCCCGTTGCTGCTCGACGACTTCCACCTCATCGAGAAGCTCGCCCATTTCAACCGTGAAAACATTCCGGAGCGCCGTGTCCACGCCAAGGGCTCGGGCGCTTACGGCACCTTCACGGTTACCCGTGACATCACTCAATACACCAGCGCCAAACTGTTCAATCAAGTCGGCAAGCAGACCGAGACGTTCCTGCGTTTCTCCACCGTGGGGGGTGAGCGCGGCTCGGCTGATACCGAGCGCGACCCGCGCGGGTTCGCCGTGAAGTTTTACACCGAAGAAGGCAACTGGGACATTGTTGGCAACAACACCCCGGTGTTCTTCATTCGCGACCCGCTGAAATTCCCCGACTTCATCCATACCCAGAAGCGTCACCCGCAGACCAACCTGAAGAATGCCCAGATGATGTGGGACTTCTGGTCGCACTCGCCTGAGGCGCTGCACCAGGTCACCATCTTGTTCTCCGACCGGGGTATCCCGGATGGCTACCGGCACATGCATGGTTTTGGCAGCCACACCTACAGCCTGATCAGTGCACAAGGTGAGCGCACCTGGGTGAAATGGCACTTCAAGACTCAGCAGGGCATCAAGAACCTCGCACCTGCCGATGCCGCCCGCCTGGCAGGCACTGACCCCGACTACGCTCAGCGCGACCTTTTCGAAGCGATCGAACGCGGTGAGTATCCGCGCTGGACGGTGTGCATCCAGGTGATGAGCGAAGCTGAGGCAGCCAACCGTGCCGAGAACCCGTTCGACGTCACCAAGACCTGGTCTCAGAGAGACTACCCACTGATCGAAGTGGGTGTGCTGGAGCTCAACCGCAACCCGCTCAACTACTTTGCTGAAGTTGAACAGGCCGCATTTGGCCCCAGCAACATGGTGCCGGGCGTCGGCCTGTCGCCCGACCGCATGCTGCAAGGCCGCGTATTCGCCTACGCCGACGCGCATCGCTACCGGGTAGGCACCAACCACCAGCACCTGCCAGTAAACGCGCCGCGCTGCGCCGTAAACAGCTATCAGCGTGATGGTTCCATGGCCACGGGCAGTTATGGCGGTGCCCCCAACTACGAGCCCAATAGCTACGCTGACGCCCCCAAGCAGTCGCCAGCCCACGCTGAACCGGCCTTGGCCCTCAGTGGCGCAGCAGACCGCCACGACCACCGTGTGGACAACGACTATTACAGCCACGCCGGGGCGCTGTTCCGTCTGATGAGCGAAGCCCAACGGTCGCTGCTGATCAACAATATTGCCGGCACTATGGCGGGTGTCAGTGAAGATGTCATCCAGCGCCAGTTGCAGTACTTCTTCAACGCTGACCCGGCGTACGGAGAGGGCATTGCCAAAGCGTTGGGCGTGAACCTCGCCTAAGTCGAAGTGATAAGAAGAACCGCCCTCATTTGGGCGGTTTTTCAATGAATATCACTACTGTTTGCCCGATTTTTTGCATCGAATTGCGCATTTCTCAGTGACCGTGGCGCAAAGCTGGTTCACACTATGTGCCATAGACGTTTTCATATGGAGAAGCAGGGCGATGCAAGGCCACCCGGACGTAATCAATTACCTCGTCACGTTGCTGAAGGGCGAACTGGCAGCGCGCGACCAGTACTTCATTCACTCGCGGATGTATGAAGACTGGGGCCTGTCCAAGCTCTATGAACGTATCAACCACGAGATGGAAGAGGAAACCCAGCACGCCGACGCGTTGATGCGCCGCATCCTCATGCTCGAGGGCACGCCAGACATGCGTGCGGACGATCTGGAAGTGGGTACCACGGTGCCAGAGATGATCGAAGCCGACCTGAAGCTGGAATACAAGGTGCGCGGCGCGCTGTGCAAAGGCATCGAACTGTGCGAGCTGCACAAGGACTATGTCAGCCGTGACATTCTGCGAGCCCAGTTGGCCGATACGGAAGAAGATCACACCTACTGGCTGGAGAAGCAGCAGGGTTTGATCAAAGCCATTGGCCTGCAGAATTACTTGCAGTCGCAGATGTAATGGAAGGGGCCGCTTAGCGGCCCCTTTTGCTTATGCCTTGTCCCGCTCCAACAGCGGTTTGAGGTAGTGCCCTGTATAAGACTGCTTCATCTTGCTCAGCTCTTCGGGCGTTCCGCAGGCAATGATCTGCCCACCTTTGGAACCGCCTTCCGGCCCCAGGTCCACCAGCCAGTCTGCCGTCTTGATCACATCCAGGTTGTGTTCAATCACCACCACGGTGTTGCCGTGGTCGCGCAGCCGGTGCAATACATCCAGCAACTGCTGAATATCCGCAAAGTGCAGCCCTGTGGTCGGCTCGTCAAGAATGTACAAGGTCTTGCCGGTATCACGTTTGGACAGCTCACGTGACAGCTTCACACGCTGCGCTTCACCGCCCGACAACGTGGTCGCCGACTGGCCCAGCTTGATGTAGGAAAGGCCGACGTCCATCAGCGTCTGCAGCTTGCGCGCCAGTGCCGGTACGGCATCGAAGAACTCGCGAGCGTCTTCAATGGTCATTTCCAGCACTTCGTGGATGTTCTTGCCCTTGTACTTGATCTCCAGCGTTTCGCGGTTGTAGCGCTTGCTCTTGCACACATCGCAAGGCACGTAGATGTCCGGAAGGAAGTGCATCTCCACCTTGATCAGGCCGTCGCCCTGGCACGCTTCGCAGCGCCCGCCTTTCACGTTGAACGAGAACCGGCCAGGGCCATAGCCCCGTGAACGTGACTCCGGCACGCCGGAAAACAACTCGCGGATCGGCGTGAAGATACCGGTGTAGGTGGCCGGGTTGGAGCGGGGCGTCCGGCCAATGGGGCTCTGGTCGATGTCTACCACTTTGTCCAGGTGCTGCAGGCCGTCCATGCTGGCGTGTGGCGCTGCTTCCTGCGTACTGGCGCCATTCAGCGCGGTAGCAGCCAAAGGGAACAGGGTGTTGTTGATCAGTGTCGATTTGCCCGACCCGGATACACCTGTCACGCAGGTCAGCAGGCCGATCGGGATTTCCAGGTCGACGTTCTGCAAGTTGTTGCCACGCGCGCCTTTGAGCTTGAGCTGCAGCTTCTTGTTGCGCGGTGTGCGCTTGGCCGGCACGACGATTTTCTTGCGCCCCGACAGGTATTTGCCGGTCAGCGAATCAGGGTGGTCCATGACCTCCTGCGGCGTCCCCTCAGCCACGATCTGCCCGCCATGCACACCGGCACCCGGGCCGATGTCCACCACGTAGTCAGCCAGGCGGATGGCGTCTTCGTCGTGTTCAACCACGATCACGGTGTTGCCCAAGTCGCGCAGGTGGTTGAGCGTGGCCAGCAGGCGGTCGTTGTCCCGTTGATGAAGGCCGATGGACGGCTCATCGAGGATGTACATCACCCCCACCAGGCCTGCGCCGATCTGGCTGGCCAGGCGAATACGCTGCGCCTCGCCACCGGACAAGGTTTCCGCGCTGCGGTCCAGGGTCAGGTAGTCGAGCCCGACGTTCACCAGGAACTGCAGGCGCTCACAAATCTCCTTGAGAATCTTCGATGCAATTTCACCGCGCCGGCCGGTCAGGGTCAGTTCACTGAAATAGCCACTGGCATCGCCAATGGGCATGTTGGCAACAGCCGGCAGGGTTTTCTCGCCCACCCAGACATGGCGCGCTTCACGGCGCAGGCGGGTGCCGCGGCAGTCCGGGCAGGGCTGGGTGCCGAGGAACTTGGCCAGTTCTTCGCGCACGGTAGCCGACTCGGTTTCGCGATAACGGCGCTCCAGGTTCGGCACGATGCCCTCGAACGGGTGCGAGCGCTTGACGATGTCGCCCCGGTCATTCAGGTACTTGAAGTCGACGCTCTGCTTGCCACTGCCCTGCAGGATCACCTTCTGGTGTTCAGGGGCCAGCTCGCCGAACGGCTCGTCCAGGCTAAAGCCATAGTGCGCGGCCAGTGACCCGAGCATCTGGAAGTAGTAGACGTTGCGCCGGTCCCAGCCGCGTATCGCCCCCTCTGCAAGCGTCAACTCGGCGTTGACCAGGCGCTTGGTGTCGAAGAACTGCTTTACCCCCAGGCCATCACAGGTGGGGCAGGCGCCGGCCGGGTTGTTGAAGGAAAACAGCTTGGGTTCCAGCTCGCTGATGGCGTGGCCGCAAATGGGGCAGGCGAAGCGCGCCGAGAAAATCGTCTCTTCACCGGGTTCATCGTCCATCGGCGCGACCAGCGCGATACCATCGGCCAGCTTGAGGGCAGTCTCGAACGACTCTGCAAGGCGCTGCTGCAGGTCGGCACGCACCTTGAAACGGTCCACGACCACATCGATGCTGTGCTTTTTCTGCTTGTCCAGCTTGGGCAGCTCGTCCAGCTCATACAGCTTGCCATTGACCCGGGCCCGCACGAAGCCTTGTGCGCGCAGCTCGTCGAACACGGCAAGGTGCTCGCCTTTGCGCTCGCGTATCACCGGGGCCAGCAGCATCAGCTTGCTGCCCTCAGGGCGCTCCAGCACCAGGTCCACCATCTGGCTGACCGTTTGCGCTTCCAGCGGAATGTCGTGGTCCGGGCAGCGGGGGGTGCCGACCCTGGCATACAGCAAGCGCAGGTAGTCGTAGATCTCGGTAATGGTCCCCACGGTGGAGCGCGGGTTGTGCGAGGTGGACTTCTGCTCGATGGAGATGGCCGGTGACAGGCCTTCGATGGTGTCGACGTCTGGCTTTTCCATCATCGACAGGAACTGCCGGGCGTAGGCCGACAGCGATTCCACGTAACGACGCTGGCCCTCGGCATACAGGGTATCGAAGGCCAGGGATGACTTGCCCGACCCGGACAGGCCGGTGATGACGATGAGCTTGTCCCGGGGCAGGGTCAGGTCGATGTTCTTCAGGTTGTGGGTACGTGCCCCACGAATCAGGATCTTGTCCACTGCGGCCTCGCTCGGCGGGCATAAACGAAGAATTATACGGCGCCCTGCCAGTACGCGGCAAAGCGTCGCGTAGATGCCGTCAAGCTGTCGGACTGATAGAATCGCCGCCGGTTCATACGAGATTAATCCATGCACGACACCCACAACGAGCGCATGAGCAGCAGCGAAACCCGCGCCGCTGGCGGCCTGGCCTTGGTCTTTGCCTTTCGTATGCTGGGCATGTTCATGGTTTTGCCGGTGCTTGCCACCTACGGGATGGACCTGGCAGGCGCAACGCCGGCGCTGATCGGCCTGGCCATCGGTGCCTATGGCCTGACCCAGGCGGTGTTGCAGATCCCGTTTGGCATGGTGTCCGACCGTATCGGCCGGCGCCCGGTGATCTACCTCGGGCTGGTGGTGTTCGCCCTGGGCAGTGTGCTGGCGGCCCAGGCGGATTCGATCTGGGGCGTAATCGCCGGGCGCATCCTGCAGGGCGCCGGGGCTATTTCTGCCGCCGTCATGGCGCTGCTGTCCGACCTCACCCGCGAACAGCACCGCACCAAGGCCATGGCCATGATCGGCATGAGCATCGGTTTGTCCTTCGCCGTGGCGATGGTCGTCGGGCCACTGCTGACAAGTGCCTTCGGGTTGTCAGGTTTGTTCCTTGCCACTGCAGGTCTTGCCTTGGTCGGGATCGCCCTCATCGCGTTCGTGGTGCCGGCCACCCACACCCTGTTGCAGCACCGCGAATCCGGCGTGGCACGCCAGGCCATCGGGCCAACCCTGCGCCACCCGGACCTTTTGCGCCTGGACGCGAGCATCTTCATCCTGCACGCCATCCTCATGGCAAGCTTTGTCGCACTGCCGTTGGCGTTCGTCGAGCGTGGCGGCCTGCCGAAGGAGCAGCACTGGTGGGTATACCTGACCGCGTTGTTCGTCTCATTTTTTGCAATGGTGCCGTTCATCATCTACGGCGAGAAAAAGCGCAAGATGAAACGCGTGCTGGCCGGGGCGGTCAGTGTGCTGCTGCTGGTGGAGGTGTTCTTCTGGCAGTGGGCTGACGGTTTGCGCGGACTGGTGATCGGCACCGTGGTATTCTTCACTGCATTCAACCTGCTGGAGGCATCGCTGCCTTCGCTGGTGAGCAAGGTGTCACCCGCCGGTGGCAAAGGGACGGCGATGGGGGTTTACTCCACCAGTCAGTTTCTCGGTGCGGCCTTGGGCGGCATCATGGGCGGCTGGTTGTTCCAGCACGGCGGGCTGAACCTGGTGTTCCTCGGTTGCGCAATACTGTGTGCCGTCTGGCTGGTCGTTGCCTTGAGCATGAACGAGCCGCCGTATGTAACCAGCCTGCGCATGCCTTTGACGCCTGAGGCCGCAAACGAGGCCGGCTTGGCCACGCGGCTGATGGCCGTGCCTGGCGTGAGCGACGCCGTGGTGGTGGCAGAGGAAGCAGCCGTCTACATCAAACTGGATACGAAAATTTTGGACCGCACGACCCTGGAGCGCCTGGTAAACCCAGCCTCAGCGGCGTGCGAAGCCTAGGAGAACGTTATGGCCCGTGGGGTTAACAAAGTCATTCTGGTCGGCACCTGTGGCCAGGATCCCGAAGTCCGCTACCTGCCCAACGGTAACGCCGTGACCAACCTGAGCCTGGCTACCAGCGAGCAGTGGACCGACAAGCAGTCGGGCCAGAAGGTCGAGCGTACCGAGTGGCACCGTGTGTCGCTGTTCGGCAAGGTTGCCGAGATTGCCGGCGAATACCTGCGCAAAGGCTCGCAGTGCTACATCGAAGGCAAGCTGCAGACCCGCGAGTGGGAAAAGGACGGCATCAAGCGTTACACCACCGAAATCATTGTCGACATCAACGGCACCATGCAACTGCTCGGCGGTCGCCCGCAGAACCAGCAGCAAGGCGGTGATCCGTACAATCAGGGTGGTGGCAACTATGGTGGCGGCCAGCCGCAGCAGCAATACAACCAGGCCCCCCGCCAGCAGGCCCCGCGCCCGCAGCCGCAACAGCAGCAACGCCCGGCACCGCAGCAGCAGCCAGCACAGCAGCCGGCCGCAGACTTCGACAGCTTTGATGACGATATTCCGTTCTGATCGAACGGTAAGCGTTTAGCGAGACCAGAAACCCAGGGCAGTTGCTCTGGGTTTTTTTTTGGCGCCAGGAATGGTGCGTTACGCGTAAGCGCAACCCGTTTGGCGCGTAGGGCCTGATGGTGAACGTCGTCAACATATGGAGCAAAGGAAAGTGTCAGCCGTAGGGGCGCGGGCGGGTGACTGCGAATCTGACGCAGCCCGAGGAAAATGCTGGCTTGACGAACAGTAAGAGGAGGGAGGTGGCACACCTGGGGAGGTAGCGCAAATCGCGAGAGCCTGAAACTTGCTCGGAACGTTGTGGCTTAGAACTTAGGGTATAAGCAGGAAAGTCATTGCAGCAACAGACCACGCCAATCTTGGATTCATTGAGTTCAGACAGCAGATATGGCTTTCGTCCGGGCAGTCGCGACCATCAAGCCGCCGATAGGGGCCGAGTCCACGTAACGGCAGGCCCTGGCGGGTGGGTAGCGCTTGATCTGTGAAAGTTCTCCAACCGTATCAGCATCTACATCATGATGGCCTGTGTTGAACGCCGGGTGGTAAGGCGCTCAGGTTAATCCGCCGGTATCTCGAAGCGGAGGTAACGTCGGATGGTGGCGCCCGCCGAATGTAGGAGGGTGCGCCCTAAGTTTGACCGCTGTCGGACAATCCTGCTCGACAAACTCGACCACCCGCTGTAGCGACGAGTTCATCGCTCCATCCGCCATGCGGATAATTCAGAAATTATGTGCGTAACTGTCGCGCTGGCGAACAGCCGATCAATAGGGTTGAGCGCCGTATGAATCTGAACTTGAGGTGCTCAACGGAGCGGGTTAGCAATGGCGTTTTTTGATTCCTATTATGCGATCCGAGGAATTATTGAAAATCCACCGGCTAGGTATATCCGAGCGCTATAAAAAGTTAGGGTGTTTATGTGCTGGCAAGCACATAAAATCTTAATGAGTTCGGAGGATGTATATGTCAGGGCAGTCTGCTGTTGAGAAAAGTGTTGCACATGATAACTCTGTATTAGAGTCGGATCCCTTCGAGGGCAGGGATTTTTTCTGGGAGCAGCATCGGTTCGCTAGAGATGGTTATTTGAAGATCAATCATCTGATTGATCCCTCGGTTCGTCAAGAAATTTCTACAGATGTGAAATATCTGCTGGAGAATTATGCAAAGCGCCGTGACTTTCTCATTGAGTCTACAGGCAATACACCGCGGTATTTGAGCAATGTTCCCCAGGAAAGTATAGAAGTTCATGGTCGCTACATTCCGCAGGCTTACAAGTCTCGCTATTTGATGAGCCTGATCAGCCATATCGTTAAAGAGGAAATCATTCCGACGCCATGGAAATGGGATAACTTTATCATCAATAGTCAACACAAGCTTGGTGATACGCATGGCTGGCATTGGGGAGATTATCCCTACACGATAATATGGGTGGTTGAAGCTCCGAAGCTTGAGTCGGGTGGCTTGTTGGAGTGCGTACCCCACACAAATTGGGATAAACAAAATCCACGGGTTGAGAATCTGTTGGTAGAGAACAAGATTGACTCTTATTTTCATGTGACGGGAGATGTTTATCTGTTGAAGGCCGACACCACGCTGCACCGTGTTAAACCACTTACAGAAGATGCCACTCGCATCATTCTCAATACTACTTGGGAAAGAGCGCGTGACAAGGATCGGCAGGTTGAGCATGAAACTTTCGTGTTTCGTGACTAGTAGGGGGTGAGTATGGCTGAAGTAAAATATGCACACACTAATCTGGTTACTAGAGACTGGAAGAAGTCAGCCAAGTTTTATATTGAAGTTTTCGGCTGCATTCCCATTGGCCCCGTGCGCAGACTTTCAGGGCAGTCGGTCGCGAAAGGTACAGGGTTAATCGATCCAGAAATTGAAGGTATCCATCTTAGGTTGCCCGGGTTCGAAGAAGACGGTCCGACACTGGAGGTATTTCAGTACGCTGAAGCTGATGAACAACCGGAAAAGGTGGCGAACTCAAATGGCTTTACACACATTGCATTTGAGGTTTCAAATCTGGAAGCCGTTTGCGCAAAAGTTGTCAGTGCCGGCGGATCGATGCTTGGAACATTGGCGAAGCAGTCAGTTGTTCCGCTGGGCGTCTGTACATTTGCCTACGTGCGTGATCCCGATCGGAACATCATTGAAATCCAGCGTTGGGAGGCGATATGAAACGCAGACTCGCGCAGTTCGATCTGGTGAAGCCGAAATTTCCCAAAGGGCACGCGAAAATGAAGGACTTCTACAGTTCGACAGCTTATGTAAACGACTTGGCGGAGCAGCACCCCGGATTCATATGGCGTGACACTGCTGAGGAGCAGCTATTGCTGGATGACTTATGGGGCAAGGGCTATCTCTACACCCTCTCGCTGTGGCGGGATGTCGAATCACTGAAAGACTTTCTCTATAACACGCCGCACAAAAAATTTATACAGCGTGGCGGGGAATGGTTTGATCCAATTTCATGGCCCCGGGTGGTTTTGTGGTGGGTCGAGTCTAGCCATGTTCCCACCCTACGCGAGGCTCATGATCGCCTCACCAAGTTATACGAGATCGGTCCGTCCCATGACGCTTTCGACCTGCGCTCCAGTGAATTCCCAACGGTATTGTACTGAGGAAAGAAATATGACTCAAATGGATCGAAATATACAACAGCAACTAGCAGACTATTATCGCTGTTTTCTCGGAGATCCTGCACAGCTTGTGGCCGCACGACGATCAGTCAGGTTATCCCGGGATGCAGTGGAATGTTTTGAGGATGAATGGATTGCTGCCGAAGAGTGCCGTATTGATCTCCGGGAACTGCCATCAACGCAAAGGGCGTTTCTGCAGTGGTATTTGGTATACGAGACGAGGATCAATGAGGATATTCGCTTCTTTATCGATTTCATACGCCACGACGCAAGTGCGGAGCAGATAGCTTATTATATCTGTATGGAAGAAATGGTGGACGGTTCTTTTGATGACCTCATGGCAATGGCCCAACTTGGAATGCCTATTCGTTGCAAGATGGTTGCCGGGGAAAACTACTGGGATGAAATGGGGAATGGGGATTTTGCCGCCGTGCATAGCACGATGTTCCGGACTTCATCCAACTACATGCGTGACCTGCTGAGGAAGTCAGGAATCAGTCTAGATGCTTCCCCTCTTGAATGCTTGATGAACGGCAACATTCTGCTGATGTGGGCAGTACGTCGTGAATACAATATGCGCCTTATCGGAGCAATGGGATTGGTAGAGGGATCTGCGCCGGTGCGTTTTGGGGCCACTACCGCGGGGATGGAGCGTCTGGGCCTGCCGAAGGACGTAATTGCTTATCACAAGGCTCACATCGGTATTGACACCCGACACAGTGCATCTTGGTACGAAACGGTGCTGCAGCACTATTCAGCTTGTGGCGAGGATGTGGTGCGTGAGCTCTCGCTGGGCGTAATGACTCGCTACAACATCGCGCTGCGTTATTACCATTACATGTACAAAGCGATGCGGAGTCTGACATGAGTATTCAGCGAAAGACGGTAGTGGTCGTTGATCCGATCAGTTCAGGCCGACGATATGGACAGGATATCCGTCGTAAGGGATATCACGCAATGGCGCTGGTCACCTGTAGTCGATTTCCAGGGCGCCTTCAGAGGTTGCATTCTGTTAGTGAATTTGACGAGGTAGTGCATATTGAAAGCCTGGAGCAAGCGAAAGCGTGTATGGCCGACAAGGCAGTGATTGCAGTTATCCCAGGCTCCGATTCAGCATTGCGTATCTGTGACCGGTTAGCCGCTCATTTTGGGGTGGTCGGCAATCCGCTAGAAACGTGCATGGCGAGGTTGAACAAGTTTGAAATGAAGCGTCGTTTGCACCAGGAAGGTGTTCCGGTCACTTCTTCGCTCAGGCTGTCCATGGATGTTTTGATCAACGGGCATAATCCAGTTATTGCTTTCCCTGTTGTTGTGAAGCCGAGCCAGGGCACGGGCGCGAAGAAT
Organism: Pseudomonas sp. S32; assembly: GCF_016648095.1. Taxonomy (NCBI): domain Bacteria; kingdom Pseudomonadati; phylum Pseudomonadota; class Gammaproteobacteria; order Pseudomonadales; family Pseudomonadaceae; genus Pseudomonas; species Pseudomonas sp. S32. Next base: position 80,578 of record NZ_JACVVF010000010.1, on the reverse strand, counting down.
GTTAAGGTCTGTCATTCCAATCGTGATCTCTACAAGGCCATCTCTACCATTGAAAGCAATGGCGAGACCAGCTGGGAGGAGGAGAAACATACCCTGGTAGAGGCTTTTGTGGAGGGTCCTGAGTACTTCATCGTTACAGCAAATCTTGGAGCGGCAGGGCGGCAAATACTCTGCTTTGCCGAGTACGAAAAAATCCAAATTGATGGGTACCCTAGTATTTATCGCACTATTCGATCCCTTTCGCCCATAAGCGTCCAGGCGCAACAGGCTTTTACCTACGTAATGCAGGTCAACTCAGCCATTGAAGCCAACTTCGGCATCAACGATGTCGAGTTCAAGTTCAATTCAGCAGGTCATTTCATCATCGAGCAAAACGGGCGCATGCCTGGAGCAAATGTGCCCTCCTTAATAGAGCTGTGCACAGGGCTGAACTGCTACGACCTAAATATAGATATCCACCTAGGCCAAGCGCCGCTCAACTTGCCGGTGCCCTGCTACAACAAGCACTTCTGCATCTGTTGTCTGATCTCTGAACAAAGCGGTGCCGTTACAGGGTTTGAGGGCGTAACGCTGATTGAGCAGCTTGAGTCGTTCCATGAGCTTAGTTTTCTTGTGGAGGTGGGTGAGGTTATAGAGGTGACGCGAGACTTTCTGTCGTCCTGGGGCGTTGTCTACCTCATTCATGAGGATTGCGAGGTACTTCGCAGGGAGGCCGAGATCGTTCATGAGCGCCTGAAGCTTAGGCTTGCATAGTGTCAGTCATCACTGACAAGTCGAGACGGAGGGAGGGTTAATGTCAAATTGGATAGCGGTGATATGTTTGATCTTGCTTGCCTGTGCGATCTGCGGGCGTGTTGCAGCGATGTTTGGTCAGAGTCGAGTGGTTGGGGAAATTATCGCCGGTGTCTTGCTAGGGCCTGCCGTGTTAGGTGCAGGGTTTCCCACAGTATCTTCGGTGGTGTTGGCGCCCGACTCTATGGAGGTGGTGCGGGCGCTTGGTGAACTTGGATTGATCATACTGATGGTCGAAGTGCCCTGGCATACCAACGGTTGTGGGCTGCGGCAGGGAGAGCGGCGTGCTTCCTTCTTGATCGCAGCTCTCGGAATAGCCCTGTCTTTTACTCTAGGGTGCCTCATTGGGGGTTGGTCGAAGGCGTCGATCGCCCCGGCCGAGCCGTATTGGTCCTACGTTGTGTTTAGTGGCATCGCGATGTCTGTCACTGCGTTGCCTGTGTTGGTGAGGATTATCCAAGAGCATAGGGGCATGGATGGACCGGTTGGCAAATTGGCACTATCAGCGGCGGTACACACCGATGTGTTTGCTTGGTGTGCTTTGGCGTTGGTGTTAACGCTGCAGCTAGGGGGAGCTGCCAGTATCTTCGAAAGCCTGCTCAGGCTCGCCGGTCTTGCGGTCTATGCCGCGATGACCCTCTTGGTGCTTCGTCCATGGCTGAAAAAGCATACCCGCATTACGTTTTTGGGGGAGCGGTCCCGCGTTACGATTGCGCTTCTATACTGTCTGGCTTCGGCGCAGCTCACCGCCATGCTCGGTTTTCATGAGGCGATTGGCGCACTTATGGCGGCGTACGTTTTTCACGACTACTGCTCAATGGAGCAGGCATGGCGTCGATGGATCGGGAGGTTCGGGCATCTCTTTCTTACGCCGATCTTTTTTGCAGGCTCTGGCATCCAGGTTTCCCTAAATTCGTTCAGTGAGCCAAGTCTCTGGTTATGGCTGCTGATGTATTTGCTAGCGGGGACCCTCGGCAAGGTGTTGGGTTCGTATACTGGGGCCCGATTGTCAGGTTTGACTCCAATTCATTCGCTGGAAGTTGGTGTTTTGATGAATACCAAAGGCCTTGTGGAATTGGTGATACTCGGTGTAGGACTACAGGCTGGTGTCTTGTCTGAAAGTTCTTACAGTATATTCTTGCTGCTTGCCATTGTTTCTACGATATTAACTAATCCGTTAATGGCGCTGCTAGGCTGGTGGGCTTACAGAAATGCGTCAGTCTGTAAGGATTCGACCAAAATAGGTGTTTGATTTCTGACATAATCCCGATTACTGTCTAGCGCGGTGCAGGAAAAATCATAATAAAGGACCGTTATTTTGGACGTACTAATGGGGTTGTCGGCTGCGGTGTTCTGGGGGGCTACAGACTTTTTGGTCGGCGTGAACGCAAGATCTGTAGGAGTCAGGCGAGCGGTCTTTTGCGGTCAGCTATTAGGGCTGCTGTTGATGGTCATGATTATTCTAGTTGCAGCCTCTGAGTGGCGTAAGTTCACCTCTGCGCCTTGGTTTGCAATAGAGATGGGGTTAATCGCCTCTCTATGTACCGTAACGGGTGCGCTGGCGCTTTCAAAAGCTTTCGCTATTGGCAAGACTGCTGTTGTGGCACCACTCGTTACTTCGTATGGTGTTTTTACCACGCTGTTGGCGTGGCTAGGTGGTGACGCACTCTCCGCCTGGCAGGTGAGTGGTATTCTTGTCTGCTTCTTGGGAGTGGTATTGGCCAGCTGCAGCGATACGGGCATCCGCCTAGATCGCAAGGCCACGAGTGCGGTCTCTGTGGCGTTTGCCTTGTTGGCTGCCCTGCTTTACGGCATCAGCTTCTGGATTCAGGGCAAATTCGCCTTGCCGGTGCTGGGGCCGGTAAACATGCTAGCGCTTGGTTATGCGGTGGGGGTGTTGTTCCTGATCCCTGAAGGCTCAAGATTTCTGCGGGATCATAGGTCGATAACGCTTCAGACCTACGGTTCTCTATGCGGAGCCAGCCTTTTCAATTTGGGAGGGTTTGCTGCGTTCTCTTGGGGTGCACTGAATGGCTCGGTTTCCGTTGTCACCGTTATCAGCACTCTCTCAGGTGGTGTTGCCGCGGTCTTGGGATACTTTTTTTTTCGTGAACGATTGTCAGTCGTCCAGATCAGCGGTGTCAGCTTGGTACTGCTTGGGGCTTTGCTCCTGCACCTCTATGGATGACTTTCTCGGTAAAAAACAAAATTTCTTAGGGCTTTTGCCAATGGCGTAACTCTTCGCTGTAGGCTAGTAGAGACGAGTGCTCATAATGGACTATCAAAGCTATCTTGCGAAAAGTCAGGTTGATATGTTGCCGTGCATGGCCGCGTTTGCGGTGGTGGTTGAAGCAGGAAGTTTTGTAGACGCGTCTACCCGGCTAGGCTTGACCGCGTCCGCAGTCAGCAAGCAAGTATCGAAGCTCGAAAATGCGTTGTCGATCCGGTTGCTTGAGCGAAGCACGCGGCAGCTGAGAGTTAGTGCTGAGGGAGCGCAAGTCTACTCGCACTGCAAGGAACTGCTTGAGTCATCGGCCAATGTGTTTCGATTCAAGGAGCAGTTTCTCGAAACGCCGCAAGGGCTTATTCGTGTCGTGGTTCCGCGCTCGTTGTATTCTATGTGCCATCAACTTGTTCCTGAGTTTCTTCAGCGTTACCCTGGGTTAAATGTTCAACTTATTTCGAAGGATGGGGCGGTAGACTTCATCGGCGAGGGCGTTGACGTTGTTATACGAGTCACCGATAGTCCGCCGTTGGAGTTGGTGGCACGCAAGTTGTTTCCTGTCGAATTTATTGTCTGTGCATCGGGCAGCTACCTTGAAAAACATGGCAACCCCATTCACCCCTCAATATTGACGGAACACAGTTGCATCTCGTTATCAGAGGTTGCCGAGAAGAAGAGTTGGAAATTCACTTCGGCAGAGGGAGGCTGCGAAGTCTGTGTCTCAGGTCGCTACGTTTCGGACAGTCTGGAAGCCGTCTTAAATGCCACTGTCTCGGGGCTGGGAATTTCCTGCTTACCTGTCAGGCTGGCTGCCGAATCGATTGCGTCCAATACACTGGTGGAAGTTTTGCCTGAATGGAAATACGCGGGTCCATTACAGGGAATGGCATGGATTCTCTACCAGCCAGGACGGCATGCATCACAGAGGGTGAAGGTGATGGTCGAATATCTAGTCGGCGCGTTACGCCGGACTGGCGGGGTGGATGGTTGGATAAATCAGGCGCCGCAAATAGATCGGATAAGGAGCTAGAGATGCCGACCCTTCGTACTGAATACTACTGTGATAAATGTTGGTATGTTTACGATCCCTCACAGGGTGACACCGAGCATGGCGTTGAGCCAGGTACCGCGTTCATTGATATTCCACGGGAATGGAAGTGCCCCGATTGCGGACTAGGCAAAGAGGCCTTCGTCCCGCGGAAGGATGAGAGATTGACGGGCGAAGCAATAACACGTTTCTAGAGAAACGCGCCAATGTTGAGTTTGTCAGCGAAACCGGTGCTCATACGCTAAGGCGTTGGTGGTGAGTGCAGCACTGCACCTTGCTGCTCAACAACCCAGCCGAGACTCCGGCAGATGCAGCAGCTGGAGAACTCGGTCACGGCACGCCCCAGTTCCTGGCGGCTGAGTAACGCCAGGTACGTGCGTCTGCAACAGCTGGCGTTGCTGTGCCAGCCCACTCGCTATTGTCGCTCAAGACACCATCCTCCCCAACCAAGCCTACAAGCGCCTATCGAAAAGGCTCCTACCTGCCCATCCCACCACCAGCCCTATCGCACTTCAGAGATTGTTCGCTAGTCTATGGGTATGCGGCTTTGCCAAGCCGTTACCGTGAAGTCTAGAGACGCCGGGTACGCCCAAGCGTCCAAACCTGATCAGGAGTGCACGATGGATCTCAACCGTCGGCAATTCTTCAAGGTCGCCGCCGTCGGCCTTGGAGGCTCGAGTCTCGCGGCGTTGGGTATGGCCCCGACGCCTGCGTTTGCCGAGCAGGTGCGTCATTTCAAACTGACGCACACCAAAGAAACCCGTAACACCTGCCCCTACTGTTCGGTCGGCTGCGGCCTGATCATGTACAGCCAGGGTGATGCGGGCAAGAACGTCAAGCAGAGCATCATCCACATCGAAGGCGATGCCGATCACCCGGTAAACCGCGGCACCCTGTGCCCCAAAGGCGCGGGCCTGCTGGACTTCATCCACAGCGAGAGCCGTCTCAAGTACCCCGAGGTCCGCAAGCCGGGCAGCAATGAATGGGTACGGGTCAGCTGGGATGAAGCGCTCGACCGGGTCGCTGGCCTGATGAAAGAAGACCGCGACGCCAACTTCATCGAAAAGAACGCCCAGGGGCAAACGGTCAACCGTTGGCTAACCACCGGCTTTCTCGCTGCATCGGCCGCCTCCAGCGAGGCTGGCTACCTGACCCACAAGGTCGTCCGCGCAACAGGCATGTTGGGGTTCGATAACCAAGCACGTGTCTGACATGGCCCGACGGTGGCAAGTCTTGCCCCGACGTACGGCCGTGGCGCCATGACCAACCATTGGTCGGATATCGCCAACGCGAATCTGGTCCTGGTGATGGGTGGCAACGCAGCAGAAGCGCATCCTTGCGGCTTCAAATGGGTGACCGAGGCCAAAGCGCACAACAAGGCGCGGCTGATCGTGGTCGACCCAAGGTTTACCCGTACCGCTTCGGTAGCCGATTACTATGCGCCGATCCGTACCGGTACCGACATCGCGTTCATGGGCGGGTTGATCAACTACCTGCTTAGCAACGACAAGATTCAGCACGAGTACGTGCGCAACTACACCGACGTGTCGTTCATCGTCAAAGATACCTATGGCTTCGAAGACGGGCTGTTCAGCGGCTACGACGAAAGCAAGCGTATCTATGCCGACAAATCCGGCTGGGGTTACGAACTGGGTGACGACGGTTTTGCCAAGGTCGACCCGACCCTGCAGCACCCACGTTGCGTGTTCCAGCTGATGAAGCAGCACTACAGCCGCTACACCCCTGAACTGGCGAGCATGACCTGTGGCATGCCCCAGGACGCGATGATGAAGGTATGGGAAGAAATTGCCACGTGCTCGGCACCCGGCAAGACCATGACCATCCTCTACGCATTGGGCTGGACGCAGCATTCGATTGGTGCGCAGATCATCCGCAGTGCGGCCATGGTGCAACTGCTGCTGGGTAACGTGGGCATGCCGGGGGGCGGGGTCAACGCGCTGCGTGGCCACTCCAACATCCAGGGGCTGACTGACCTGGGGCTGCTGTCCAACTCGCTGCCCGGTTACCTCACCCTGGCTGGCGATGCCGAACAGGACTACACCGCGTACATCGACAAGCGCGCGTCCAAGCCGCTGCGCCCTGGGCAACTGTCGTACTGGCAGAACTACGGCAAATTCCACGTCAGCCTGATGAAGGCCTGGTATGGCCCGAATGCCACCGCCGAGAACAACTGGGGCTACGACTGGCTGCCCAAGCTCGACGTGCCGGCCTACGACGTGCTGCGCATGTTCGAGATGATGAGCCAGGGCAAGGTCAACGGCTACATGTGCCAGGGCTTCAACCCGATCGCCGCGCTGCCGGACAAGAACCGCGTCACCGCCGCACTGGCCAAGCTCAAGTGGCTGGTAGTGATGGACCCGCTGGCGACCGAGACGTCCGAGTTCTGGCGCAACGCGGGGCCGTACAATGACGTGGACACGGCCAACATCCAGACCGAAGTGATCCGCCTGCCCACCACCTGCTTCGCCGAGGAAGACGGCTCGCTGGTCAACAGCAGCCGCTGGTTGCAGTGGCACTGGAAAGGCGCCGATGGCCCGGGCGAAACCCGCACCGATGTGCAGATCATGAGCGAGCTGTTCCTGCGCATGCGCCAGCGGTACCAGAAAGAGGGCGGGGCTTACCCCGACCCGCTGCTGAACATCCACTGGCCGTACAAGATCGCCGATGAACCCTCCCCCGAGGAACTGGCCAAGGAGATGAACGGCTGGGCAGTAACGGACCTTACCGACCCGACCGGCGCCGCCATCAAGGCTGGCCAGCAGCTCTCTGGTTTCGGCCAGCTCAAGGACGACGGCAGTACTGCGTCCGGCTGCTGGATCTTCGCCGGGTGCTGGACCGAGCAGGGCAACCAGATGGCTCGCCGCGACAACAGCGACCCCTACGGTATGCATCAGGTGCAGAACTGGGCGTGGGCGTGGCCTGCCAACCGCCGCATCCTCTATAACCGCGCCTCCAGCGACCCGCAGGGCAAGCCTTGGGATCCGGAGAAAAAGCGCCTGGTGTGGTGGAATGGCAAGGCCTGGGGCGGTACTGACGTGCCGGACTTCAAGGTGGACTCGCCGCCGGAGGCGGGCATGAACCCGTTCATCATGAACCCCGAGGGCGTGGCGCGTTTCTTTGCCATCGACAAGATGGCCGAAGGGCCGTTCCCTGAGCACTATGAACCGTTCGAGACGCCCATTGGCATCAACCCGCTGCACCCGAACAACAAGAAGGTGATCAGCAACCCTGCCGGGCGCATCTTCGATTCGGTGTGGGAAACCCTCGGTACCCACGACGAGTTCCCGTATGCGGCCACCACCTACCGGCTGACCGAGCACTTCCACTTCTGGAGCAAGCATTGCCGGCTCAACGCTATTGCCCAGCCCGAGCAGTTTGTCGAGATTGGCGAAGTACTGGCTAACGAGAAGGGCATCAAGGCCGGCGACCGGGTACGGGTGTCGAGCAAGCGCGGGCATATCGACGCGGTGGCGGTGGTGACCAAGCGGATACGCCCGTTGCAGGTGAACAACCAGACCGTGCACCAGATCGGTATCCCGTTGCACTGGGGCTTCACCGGGGCGACCCGCCACGGGTACCTGACCAACACCTTGGTGCCGTTCCTGGGCGATGGTAATACCCAGACACCAGAGTCCAAGTCGTTCCTCGTCAAAGTGGAGAAACTCTGATGGCCAGCCAAGACATCATTGCCCGCTCGGCCACCACCACCGTGCCGCCTTCGGTGCGCCAGCAGGAGCAGGTCGCCAAGCTGATCGACACCACCAAGTGCATCGGCTGCAAGGCCTGCCAGGTGGCGTGCTCGGAGTGGAACGAGCTGCGCGACGAGGTGGGGCACAACCACGGCACCTACGACAACCCCCAGGACCTCAGTGCCGAAACCTGGACGTTGATGCGCTTCACCGAGCATGAGCGCGACGATGGCAACCTGGAGTGGCTGATCCGCAAGGATGGCTGCATGCACTGTGCAGAGCCAGGCTGCCTGAAGGCGTGCCCCAGCCCGGGGGCGATCATCAAGCACGCCAACGGTATCGTCGACTTCAACCAGGACCATTGCATTGGCTGCGGCTACTGCATCACTGGCTGCCCGTTCAACATCCCGCGCATCTCGCAGAAGGACCACAAGGCCTACAAGTGCACCCTGTGTTCGGACCGCGTGAGCGTAGGGCTGGAACCTGCCTGCGTGAAAACATGCCCGACCGGTGCAATCGTGTTTGGCACCAAGGACGAGATGAAGGTGCATGCCGACGAGCGCATCGTCGACCTGAAGTCACGGGGTTACGACAAGGCCGGGCTGTACGACCCGGATGGCGTCGGCGGTACCCATGTGATGTACGTGCTGCACCACGCCGATACGCCCAAGCTGTATGCCGGCCTGCCGGACCAGCCGGTGATCAGCCCGCTGGTAGGGCTGTGGAAGGGCTTCACCAAGCCATTGGCACTGTTGGTCATGGGGGCTGCGGTGCTGGCCGGGTTCTTCCACTACGTGCGCATCGGGCCTCAGCGGGTGGAGGAGGATGAACACCCGACCCCGCCTGATGACAGCGTGCATCAGGTGGACCCGGCAGTGCATGTGTACGACCCGACCAAGCCCGGTGGGCAAGGGGAGCAGCGGCCATGAACCACAACAAACCCATCCTGCGCTACAACGCCAACGAGCGCACCAACCACTGGGTGGTGGCGATCCTGTTCTTCATGGCCGGGCTGTCCGGGCTGGCGCTGTTCCACCCGGCGCTGTTCTGGCTCAGCAACCTGTTCGGCGGGGGGCCGTGGACGCGTATCCTGCACCCGTTCCTGGGCGTCGCGATGTTCGTGTTCTTCCTTGGCCTGGTGATTCGCTTCTGGCGCGCCAACTTCATCACCGCCAACGACCGGCTGTGGTTGCGGCGCGTGGACCGGGTGATGCGCAACCAGGAGGATGGCGTGCCCCCGATCGGCAAGTACAACGCCGGCCAGAAGCTGCTGTTCTGGACGCTGCTGGTGTGCATGTTGATTCTGTTGGTCAGTGGCGTGGTGATCTGGCGTGCCTACTTCAGCCAGTATTTCGGCATTGGCGCCATACGCCTGGCTACCTTGCTGCATGCCCTGGCGGCCTTCGTGCTGGTGCTCAGCATCATCGTGCACATCTACGCAGGCATCTGGATCAAGGGCTCGATTGGCGCCATGCTGCACGGCTGGGTAAGCCGCGCCTGGGCGCGCAAGCACCACGAGTTGTGGTACCGCGAAGTGACGGGTGACAAGACGCCGTCCGATCACCGCAGAAAAGAAGGATGAACGCTTGAGCAGCATACTCGAACCCGGGCAGATCGAAGCGTCGGCGGTCATGCCGCCGTTTCTGCACGTGCCGCCGGCCAACCTGTTCGCCTTGCGCGCCGCCCGCCTGGAGCGCCTGGCTGAAGGCAACCCGCTGCGCCGCTACCTGCTGTTGGTGGCACGGCTGTGCCGCATTCAGCAGCAGCTTGTGGACAACCCACCCTCTGCATTGCCTGTTGCCGAGGACCGTCAGCGCTTGTGTATAAGCCACGGCCTGCCGCCCTTGGCGGCTGATAGCCTGGTCCGCGAAGGGGCATGGCTGGCATGGTTACAGGCGCTGTTGGGCCACTTCGATGAGCCTGCCGATAGCCCGCTGGGTGCAGCGGTGCAGCTGCTGCGCAGCAGTGATGACAACCAGCGCAAGGGCTGGGGCATCGCCTTGCTCTCGGGGCAGTACGATGCCGTGCCGGCGGCCTTGGTTCCGTTCATGGGGGCTGCCGTGCAAGCGGCGTGGTCCAGCTGGTTGCTGGCGTTGCCCGGCACCGAGCTCAAGCCTGCCGCCAGCCTGGCCCAGTGCCCGGCCTGTGGCTCGCCGGCCATGGCTGGGGTGGTGCGCAACCGCGGCAAGCACAATGGCCTGCGCTACCTGGCCTGCTCGCTGTGTGCCTGTGAATGGCACGTGGTGCGCGTCAAATGCGTTTATTGCGAGTCGAGCAAGGGCCTGCGCTACACCACCCTCGACGACGACCGCCACGCCCCGGGCAAGGCGCCGTTGCGCGCGGAGTGCTGCCCAGGCTGCAACAGTTACCTCAAACAGCATTACCTGGAAAACGACGCGGCGGCTGAGCCACTGGCTGACGACCTGGCAACGCTGGCGCTGGACATGTGCCTGGACCAGGAAGGCTTCCATCGCCTGGCGCCGAACCTGATGCTTGCCCCAGGTCAGGGGTAGAGTGTCTACACTGTAAGACCGAGTCGCCTGCATCGTCGGCAAGCCGGCTCCCACAGGGGTACAGAAAACGCCTGTGGGGCCGGCTTGCCGGCGACAAAGGCCAGTACCGCAAACGGACCAGCCCAGGGTAGTACCGCATGTCCCTCAGCTTAGCCAGCGACACCCCACGCCTGCCTTCCATCGATACACTGCTGCGTCACCCCGCCTGCCACCCGCTGATCGACCGCCACGGCCGCGACGCCGTCCTGGCCACCTTGCGGCAACTGCTCGACGACCTGCGCGAGCCGGCCCGCGCTGGCGAACTCAGCGCCCCCGAGCTGGCTGGCGAAGTGCTGCTGGGCCGTGCCGGCGAGCGGCTGGCCATCCAGCAACGCAGCCAGGTTCGCCGGGTGTTCAACCTCACAGGCACCGTGCTGCACACCAACCTCGGCCGGGCGTTGCTGCCTGAAGAGGCCATCGAGGCCATGCACACCGCGGCGCGCTACCCGCTGAACCTGGAGTTCGACCTGGCCACTGGCAAGCGCGGCGACCGTGATGACCTGATCGAGGGGCTGGTGCGCGAGCTGACCGGTGCCGAAGCCGTCACGGTGGTCAACAACAACGCGGCGGCGGTCATGCTGGCCCTGAACAGCCTGGGCGCGCGCAAGGAAGGCATTATCTCCCGGGGTGAACTGATCGAGATTGGTGGCGCCTTCCGCATCCCCGACATCATGGTCCGTGCCGGGGTCAAGCTGCACGAAATCGGTACCACCAACCGTACCCACGCCCGCGACTACGAGGCCGCTATCGGCCCGCGTACCGGTTTGCTGATGCGCGTGCATTGCAGCAACTACAGCATCCAGGGCTTCACGCACCAGGTGCCTACCGCAGAGCTGGCGCGCATCGCCCGTCAGCACCAACTGCCACTGCTCGAAGACCTGGGCAGCGGTAGCCTGCTGGACCTCACGCGCTGGGGCTTGCCGGCCGAGCCCACCGTTCGCCAGGCCCTGGCTGACGGCGCTGATATCGTTACCTTCAGTGGTGACAAACTGCTGGGCGGGCCACAAGCCGGCATTATCGTCGGCCGCAAGGACCTGATCGCCCGTATCAAGAAAAACCCGCTCAAGCGTGCCCTGCGTGTCGACAAGATCACCCTTGCCGCGCTCGAAGCAGTGCTGGCGCTGTACCGCAACCCCGACCGGTTGGCCGAACGCCTGCCCAGCCTGCAGTTGCTTACCCGTAGCCAGGCGGATATCCAGGCGCAGGCCGAACGCCTGGCACCCGAGCTGAAGGCCCGCCTGGGTGAACAGTGGGCCGTGAGCGTGCAACCTGCCTTGGGCATGATCGGCAGTGGCAGCCAGCCTGTGGCACGCCTGCCCAGCGCCGCGTTGTGCGTGCGCCCGCTGGTGCCCAAGCGGTTGCGCGGGCGCAGCCTGCATGCGCTGGAGCGTGCACTGCGCGAGCTGCCAGTGCCGGTCATTGGCCGCATTGACGATGACGCCTTGTGGCTCGACCTGCGCCAACTGGACGACGAGCCCCAGTGGCTGGCGCAGTTGCCCGGCCTGCACGTGGGGCCGGTGCAGTGATCGTTGGCACAGCCGGCCACATCGACCATGGCAAGACTGCCTTGCTGCAGGCGCTCACCGGCCAGGCCGGCGACCATCGCCAGGAAGAACGGGCACGGGGGATGACCATCGACCTCGGCTACCGCTATGCGGCGCTGGCGGAGGGCGCGCCGCTGACGGGCTTTATCGACGTGCCGGGTCACGAGCGTTTCATCCACAACATGCTGGCCGGTGCCCACGGCATCGACCTGGTGCTGTTGGTGGTGGCGGCAGACGACGGGGTAATGCCGCAGACCCGCGAGCACCTGGCGATCATCCAGCTGCTGGGCATCCCCCAGGCCCTGGTGGCGATCAGCAAAAGTGACCGTGTCGAACCTGAGCGCCTGGCGCAGGTGCAGCAGCAGGTCGGCGAGCTGCTGGCGCCAGGGCCCTATGCCGGCGCGCAGCAGTTTGCAGTGTCGAGTATCACCGGGGCAGGGGTGGAGGCGCTGCGTCAGGCCTTGGTGATGGCGGGGCGTGATGTACAACGCCGCAGTGTGGCCGGCGGTTTTCGCCTGGCGGTAGACCGCGCCTTCGCCGTCACCGGTGCCGGTGTGGTGGTAACCGGTACCGCATTGGCCGGGCAGGTAAGGGCTGGCGATACGCTGTTGCTGGGCAAGGCCGGCAAACCGGTACGCGTGCGCGGTTTACACGCGCAGAACCAGCCAGCGCTGGTGGCAGAAGCGGGGCAGCGGGTGGCGCTGAATATCGCTGCCGAGCGCCTGGCGGTGGAGCACGTGCGCCGGGGCGACTGGCTAGTGCCCCAGTGGCTGCATGCGCCCAGCGTAAGGGTAGACATCGAGCTGCACTTGCTACCGGGCGAGGGGCGGGTATTCGAACATTTCAATGCTGTGCACGTGCACCTGGGCACTCAGGATGTAACTGCCAGGGTTGCCCTGCTGGAAGGGCCAAGCCTTGCCCCAGGCCAGCGCATGTTCGCCCAGTTGCTGCTGAACGCCCCCCTGCAGGCCGTGCACGGCGACCGCCTGGTGCTACGTGACCAGCGCGCCCAGCACACCCTGGGCGGGGGCAGGGTGCTCGACCCGTTCGCGCCCAGCCGGCAGCGCCGCAGTGAACAGCGCCTGCAACAGTTGCAAGTGCTGCGTGATGCGCCAGGGCTCGAGCAGGCGCTGCCAGGGCTGCTGGCCAGTGCCGCCGGTGGCATCGACCCCCAGCGCCTGGAGCGGCAATTCAATCGCCTGCGCAATACCTGGGCATTACCCGAGGATGTCCAGGTGATCGCCACACGGCAGGGGCAGTTGTTGTTCGCCAACGCCCAATGGCAGGCACTGCGGCAAGAACTGCTCAGTCAGCTGGCGCTGTTTCACGTACAGGAGCCCGACCAGCTTGGCCCCGACCGCGACCGGTTAAGGCGCTTTGCAGCCATGCCCCTTGAGCGCCCGGCCTTCGTCAGCCTGGTGGATGAGCTATTGGCGCAGGGCGCCTTGGCCAGCAGCGGGGCCTGGCTGCACCTGCCGGATCACAAGGTTCAGCTGAGCGATGCAGACACGGCGTTATGGGCGCGCTTGCAGCCCCGGCTGCTGGCAGGGCTGTACGACCCGCCCTGGGTCAGAACACTGGCGAGTGAAGAAAACTGCGCCGAAGCCGACGTTCGCCTGCTGCTGCGCAAGCTGGCCCGGTTAGGGCTGGTGCACCAGGTAGTGCGTGACCTGTTCTACCCGCAAGCCACGCTGGAGCGCATGGCAGAGCTGTTGCAGAGCCACATCGATGCCACGCCGGTAGTGCAGGTTGCGGCGTTTCGCGATATGTTGGGCATCGGTCGCAAGCGCAGTGTGCAGATTCTGGAGTATTTCGACCGTATCGGCCTGACCCGCAGGGTGGCCGACCAGCGCCACATTCGCGCTGACAGCGCCCTGGCCCAGCAGCAGGCCAGGCACTGACTCAAAGGAAGGCAATCGCGCCCGGTGGCGCGGCCGGGCTTCAAACCCGGTTGGGGACGGCATCCGTTCCCGGGCAGGTTCGACTCCCGCTGCCTTCCGCCACTTCTACCGCTCCCCGCACAGCTCCAGGGCAAACCACTGCTCGGCCTCGTCGACGTTCAGGCCAGCGCCCAGCAGTGCGAACATCTTGGCCAGCGCAGCTTCGCGGGTCATGCCGCCGCCACTCACCAGCCCCGTACCACGCAGGCGATTACCCGCGGCGTAGGTGTCGAACACCACATCGCCTTCCGGGCACTGGCTGATGGCTGCCAGCAGCACGCCGCGCTGGCGCGCTTCACGCAAGGTGTCCAGTAGTGCCTGGTCATCCGACGGCCCGGTGCCGCTGCCGTAGCATTCCAGCAGAACGCCTTGCACGCCGCTGGCCAGCAACCCCTGCACGTGAGCGGCCTGCAGGCCTGGGAACACCGGTACCACCGCCAGGTTGACCGGCTGGCGAGGGTGGCGATAGGTCAATGCAGCGGGCAGTTCTGCTGCGCGCTCGCTGTGGCGATGACGGGGCAGCGCGGCGAACGCATCGAAGGCCTCGCTGCGCAGCTTCGAAGCGTGGCAACCGTGCAGCAGGCGGCCATGGAAGTAGAGCTGTACGCCGGCTTCAACGCCCTGTTCGAACTGTTGCAACGCACCGCACAGGTTACCCCAGGCATCACTGCCGGGGGCGCCTGCTGGCAGCATCGAGCCGGTCAGCAGCACCGGCACCGGCAGGCCCAGCAGCAGGAACGACAGCGCCGCAGCACTGTAGGCCAGGGTATCGGTGCCATGCAGCACCAACACACCATCATGGCCGGCCACTTCCACCGCCTGCACGATGGCATCGCGCATGGCCAGCCAGTTGTGTTGCTGCATGTTGGCGCTGTCGAGCAGCGGGTTCAGCTCCTGCAAGGTCCATTGGACCTTGGGCGCGTCGGCCATCAGGGCGAAGTGGTCACGCATGCGGGCATCGAAACCGCCAGCGGGGGCCAGGCCCTCGGGGGTTTCAAGCATGCCGATGGTGCCACCGGTGTAGAGCACGAGGAGGTTCTTGACTGCACGCATGGAGAGCATCCGTAGCGGTGAGCGGAGAAAGAAAAGCCGCCCGCGAACGGGGCGGCTTGGCACGGCAGGGTATCAGCGCTGCAGTTCGGCCTGGCCGACTGCTTTGTCAGAAGCTGTGTCCACCTGCGGGTTGGCAGGCCATGCGTTGCGGTCCAGGTCCAGGTCGGCGAACTTGGCCGAGTCGAACACTGGCTGCTTGATACCCGCCTTGCGCTGGGTATCGTAGTCGCGCATTACGCGCAGGCCGACCTTGAACAGCAGGGCCAGGGCCATCAGGTTGACGAAGGCCAGGCAGGTCATGGTGATGTCGGCGAAGGCAAACACGGTCGACAGGTCCTGCATCGAACCCCATACCACCAGGGCCAGTACCAGTACCCGGAATACCATCAGCACTGCGCGGTTGCGGCTCAGGAACTGCAGGCTGTTTTCGCCCAGGTAGTAGTTGTAGAGGATGCAGGTGAACACGAACAGCGACAGCGCCACGCTGACGAAGATGCGGCCCCAGTCACCGACCACGGCGGCCAGCGAGTTCTGGGTCAGCACGATACCGTCACCTTCGAAGCCCGGGGTGTAGAAACCCGACAGCAGAATCAGCAGGGCGGTGCAGGTGCAGATCACGAAGGTATCGAGGAACACGCTGAACGCCTGTACCACGCCTTGCGCACCTGGGTGCTTGACGGCAGCCACAGCGGCCACGTTAGGCGCACTGCCCAGGCCCGCCTCGTTGGCGAACACGCCGCGCTTCACGCCCATGACGATGGCGCTGCCCAGCAGGCCGCCAAAGGCAGGGTCGAGGCCGAAGGCGCTCTTGAAGATGGTTTCGAGCATGGCGGGCACGTGTTCGATCTGGGTGCCGATCACGTACAGGGTCACGCCGATGTAGGCCAGGGTCTTGATCGGTACCAGCAGGTCGGACACCGCCGCGATGCGCTTGATGCCACCGATGAAGGTGATGGCCAGCAGCACCGCCAGCACGATACCGGTGTGGCGCGGATCGAAGTTGAAGGCGTTCTGCAGCGAGTGGGTCACGGTGTACGACTGCAGCCCGATGAAGGCGAAGCCGTAGGTGACCAGCAGCAGGATCGAGAACACGATCGCCATGCCCTTGTATTTCAGACCATGCTGGATGTAGTAGGCCGGGCCACCGCGGTACAGGCCATCGCCATCGGCGCGCTTGTACACCTGGGCCAGGGTACATTCGAAGAAGCTGCTGGACATGCCCACCAGCGCGGTCACCCACATCCAGAACACGGCACCAGGGCCGCCCAGGGTTACAGCGATACCAACACCTGCAATGTTACCGGCGCCAACGCGGCCGGCGAGGCTCAGCATCAGGGCCTGGAAGGAGCTCAGTTGGCCTGCCTGGCCACGCAGCGATTCCTTGAACACACCGAACATGTGTGCAAAGTGGCGGAACTGGACGAATCGGGAACGGATGGTGAAGTAGCTACCCAGCCCCACGATCAGCACGATGAGAAGTTTCCCCGAGAGGAAATCGTTGATTACTTCGAGCATTGGAAAATGACCTCGATTCTTATTCTTCGTGTGGAAAGACCAGCGGACGGCAGGCGCACCGCTATTCGTTGGGGCGCATGGTTGGCCATGACAAGAGTGGTTACAATTTCGCGGGTTGCTCACACTTGATGCGACTTGATGCTACAATTGAGCCATTCGCGTCATCCGGGTTTTGCACATGAGCGATCATTTCGCTACCAATTTGAAGCTGGCTTGCAGCCACTACCGCTCTATTTCCGAAGTTTGCCGGCAGCTGTCGATCAATCGGGCCCAGTTCAACAAATACCTGAGCGGGCAGAGCCGTCCGACGGCTTACAACCTCAAGCGCATCGGTGACTTCTTCGGGGTCGAGGATTACGAGCTCAACCTGCCTGCCGAGCAGTTCTCACGCCTGATCGGTGCGCGTGTCTCAACCGTCGCCGAGCAACCTGACGACCCGATCAGCGAGTTGTTCCGGCCGCTGCATGAACACGCTGGCAACCTGTCGCGCTATTGCGGTTACTACTTCGAGTATTCCAACTGCATGTCGGTGCCGGGCACCATCCTGGTGTCGTTGGTGCACCTGTGGGAGGAGCGCGGGCGCTTTCTGTTCGAACGCCAGGAACGCCAGGAGCGCTCCACCGCCACCGACCAGCACGCCGAAGTGCGCTGCCGCTACCTGGGCGCCGCGTTCCAGTTGCAGGACCGGGTGTTTCTCATCGACTACGAGTCGCTGACCTACAACGAGATGAGCCAGACCATACTGATTCCCAGTTTCAAGAGCCGCATCACGCGCCTCAATGGGCTGAAGTCGGGCGTGTCCAGCGGAGACCGCCGCAACCCTGCGTGTACGCGGGTGGTGTGGGAGTATCTAGGGCAGGAGATCAATCGCATCAACGCCTATCGCCAGGTCAAACTGTACCGCCCGGACGACCCCCGTATAGATGACGATGTTCGGGAGCGGCTGAGTGTCGGCCCTCTGCGTAACAGTCTGTTTGAAATCGAGTAAACGGCCATCTGTACAGCGCGTTCTGTAGAGGTAAGTACAGCGGCCTAACGCTTGACAGAGCCTGTGGTTGGACTTCCCAGCCCGGAAACCGCAAAATGGCCGCTTTCCTTTACTAACCTCTCCGGATCTGCTGACTCTATGCGTATGCGCCTGATGCTGTTGGGTGGTGGCAATGCCCTTGGGCAAGCGCTGATTCGTCTTGGGGCCGAGGAGGACATCGCTTTCCTGGCCCCACGCCCCCCCGAGGATGGCTGGGCGCCGGCCAGCCTCACTCAGCTGCTTGACGATCATCGCCCCGACGCGGTGATCAACCTGGCCTATTACTTCGACTGGTTCCAGGCCGAATCGGTCAGCGAATCGCGTCTGGCCCAACAGGAACGTGCCGTGGAGCGGCTGGCCGAATTATGCCAGCACCATCAGATTACCCTGGTGCAGCCCTCGAGCTACCGGGTTTTCGATGGCTCAAGGGCGACCGCCTATAGCGAAAAGGACGAACCGCTGCCACTGGGCCTGCGTGGCCAGGCACTCTGGCGCATCGAGCAAAGCGTGCGGGCGGCGTGCCCCCAGCACGTATTGCTGCGCTTCGGCTGGCTGCTCGATGAAACCCTCGAGGGCTCCCTGGGGCGTTTCCTGACCCGTGCCGAGCAGCCGCATGAGCTGCTGTTGGCTGATGACCGGCGCGGCAACCCAACGCCAGTAGACGATGCGGCCAGGGTCATACTGTCTGTGCTCAAGCAGCTGGACTGCAGTTCACCCCTGTGGGGCACCTATCACTACGCCGGCAACGAGGCGACCACGCCGCTGGCGCTGGGCCAGGCCATCCTTGCCGAGGCGGGTAAACACCGCCAGCTGGCCGTGCAGACGCCTACCGCCCAAGCCCATGCCGCACGCCCGGATGCCAGCGAAGAGCCGCAGAACGCGGTGCTGGCCTGCAAGAAAATCCTTCACACCTTCGGCATCAAGCCGCGGGCCTGGCGTGCCGGCCTGCCGGCCTTACTGGACCGGTTCTACCGTCATGTCTGATTCCCCAATCCTGATCACCGGCGGTGCCGGCTTCATCGGCTCGCACCTGTGCGATGCATTGCTGGATAAAGGCTATGCGGTACGCATTGTCGATGACCTGTCCACGGGCAAGCGCAACAACTTGCAACTGCAGCACCCTCGGCTCGAACTGATCGAGGGTGATATTGCTGATGCCGCACTTGTTCAGCGGGCGGTTGAAGGTTGCCAGGCGGTTGTGCACTTGGCTGCTGTGGCCTCGGTCCAGGCCTCGGTGGACGACCCGGTGCGCACGCACCAAAGCAACTTCATCGGCACCCTCAATGTGTGCGAGGCCATGCGCGTGCACGGTGTGCGCCGTGTGCTGTTCGCTTCCAGTGCTGCGGTGTACGGCAACAACGGCGAGGGCCAGGCAATTGCCGAGGATACCCCGAAGGCACCGCTGACCCCGTATGCGGTCGACAAGCTGGCCAGCGAGCAATACCTGGACTTTTACCGTCGCCAGCACGGCCTGGAGCCGGTGGTGTTCCGTTTCTTCAATATTTTCGGCCCGCGGCAAGACCCGTCCTCGCCCTATTCCGGCGTTATCAGCATTTTCAGCGAACGTGCGTTGCAGGGGTTGCCGATCACGGTGTTCGGCGATGGCGAGCAGACCCGTGACTTCCTCTATGTCGGCGACCTGGTGCGGGTGATGGTGCAGGCGCTTGAGCAAGCGCAGGTAGGGGAGGGCGCAGTGAACATCGGCCTGAACCAGGCGACTTCACTGAACCAGCTGCTGGCGGCGTTGCAGCAGGTGATAGGCAGCCTGCCGGCCATCAACCATGCCGCGCCGCGTGCGGGTGACATTCGCCATTCCCGGGCGGATAACCAGCGCTTGCTGGCACGCTTCGAATTCCCCCAGGCCACTTCACTGACCGAAGGGTTGGCACAGCTGTTGAGCAACCCCGCTACATCTCGGTAGAAATAGGGCTGCAATGAAACGGGGCCGCGATGCGGCCCCGGTAACGGGTTCGATCAGAATTTGTAGCCCAGGCCCACCATGTACACCCATGGGTCCACGTCCACATTGACCTTGGTCTTGCTGTAGCCCAATGCGCTTGGGCCGTTGACGCTCGCCTTGGTGTCGATGTCCACGTACCACACGGCGGCGTTGACCAGCAGGTTGTCGGTGAGCATGTAGTCCATGCCCAGCTGGCCGGCGAAGCCAATGGAGTCTTGCAGTTTCAGGTTGCTGAAGCCCTGTTGTTTACGGTTGCTGCTCAGGTCTTCGTCGAAGAACAGGGTGTAGTTGATACCCACGCCAGCGTAGGGCTGGAACTTTGACGCGGCGTCCATCGGGTAGTACTGCAGCGACAGGGTCGGTGGCAGTTGCTTGATGTCTGCCAGTTTGCCGTCCAGGCCGCCACCCAGGCCTTTAACGCCCACGGTGTGCTGGAACGGGGTTGCAGCCAGCAACTCCAGGCCGACGTGGTCAGTGAGCATGTAGGCAAATGCCAGGCCCAGCTGAGTGTCGCTGTCCAGGGTCGCCTTGGTACCCGAAACCTTGTTGCCATCAAACTTCAGGTCGCTGCTGCTTTCATTGGGTGCGGTGGTGATGGCACCGGCACGGATGATGAAATCACCCGGTTGATAGGCGTGGGCGGCAGGGGCGGCGAGTGCCAGGGCCACGAGTGACGCACCGAGCAAGGACTTGTTCATGGAAGCTCCCAGAGGACGTTAATAATCATGTAGTCCAATGGTACGGATGCAACTAAACAGAAAGTTTGACCCAGCTCAACGAAGCGTCTTCACCCCCTGCAAACTGCGTTTACTTGAGGTCATAGGCGTAAATTTTTTCGGCTTCCATCTGGTAACCCGCATCGGCAAGTTCACTGCTGGTGGCTTTTACCTGCATTCGGCCCTCGATCCAGTAAGGCTGATAAAGGTCCTCCACCCGCACGCCCATCTCGCTGAAGATATGCACGATCTGGTTCGAAGGCGGCGGCGGCACATGGATGCACGCGCCGTAATACGGAACCAGCAGAAACTCGGTGGTGCGGCCTTCCTCGCTCACTTCCAGCGGCACAATGTACCCGGGCAATTTGACCTGCTGCCCGTCCAGGCTCTGCACCACAGGGGCATCCGGCGCTTGCTGGCGGGCAGCGGGGGCCGACTCGGCAGAAAGCGCATTGCTGAGCTGCGACATGTCGTGCAGCGGGGCGAGCTGCGGCGGGATGACCGGGGCGCCCTCGGGAATCAGGGCAGGCCAGTCGAGCTCCTTGGGCTCGGCGGCCCATGCTGGCACCGCGGCGAGCATCAGCAGGGCCAGTAACCAGCGCAGTGCCGGCTTTTTCGCGGGCAAGCCCACACTGCTGTCAAGTAGCTGTCTGATCATTGAACACGCACTCAAAGGTGGATCGACAAACCATCGGCCAACGACTGCCGATACGCTCGCCACGCCGGTACGCTACCCATCAGCAACGCCGCGCCAAGGATGATAGCCAGCAACGTCCACTCGTGGGGGCTCGGCAGCGCCAACGGCAGGAACAAGCCGTAGTTGGCCTGCACATACCCTTGCGCCAGCGCTATGCCCGCATACAGCAAGCCCAGCCCGGCGACGATGCCGACACCTGCCAGCGCCAGCGCCTCCAGTATCAGCAGCCCTGCAATATGCCACGGCCTGGCGCCTACCGAACGCAAGATCGCCATCTCCCGTCGCCGCTCATTGAGGCTGGTCAGAATCGCCGTGAGCATGCCGATCAAACCGGTCAGCACCACGAACAGCGACACCACAAACAGGGCCTGCTCAGCGGTGCCCATCAGGCTCCACAGTTCCTGCAGGGCCACCCCAGGCAAGATCGCCAGCAGCGGCTCGCTGCGGTACTCGTTGATTTCACGCTGCAGGCTGAAGGTGGCGATCTTGCTGTTGAGCCCCAGCATGAAGGCGGTAATGGCGGTTGGCTGCAGGTCCATGGTGCGCGCCTGCTCAGCACTGATGCGCCCCGCCCCCCGGGCTGGCACCCCGTTGTGCCAGTCAATGTGGATGGCTTCCATGCCGCCCAGGCTGATATGCAGGGTGCGATCTACCGGGGTGCCAGTGCGTTTGAGCACACCGACCACGGTAAACGGCTTGTCGTCGTGTTTCACCAGGCTGATGGCTGCCACCCCGTGGGCCAACACCAGCTTGTCGCCCAACGTGTAGTGCAGGGCTTCGGCCACTTCTGCCCCAAGCACCACCTCGAACGGGTCCGTGGCAAAGGCGCGGCCCTGGCTCAGCTCCAGGTGCTGACGCCGGCCATACTGGTAACGCTCGAAGTACTCGCCGGTGGTCCCCATCACCCGATAACCGCGGTGCGAGTCGCCCAGCGAGATGGGGATGGCCCATTTCACCCGCGGGTCCTTGGCGTAGTGTTCGTAGCTGTCCCACCGAATGTTGTTGGTGGCGTTGCCGATGCGAAACACGGAATACAGCAGCAGGTTGACCGAGCCGGAACGTGCGCCGACGATCAGGTCGGTGCCGCTGATGGTACTGGCGAAGCTGGCGCGGGCTTCGGTGCGCACGCGTTCCACGGCCAACAGCAGGCAGACCGACAGGGCAATGGCAAACGCGGTGAGAAAGGCGGTAAAGCGCCGGTTGGCCAGGCTGGCCAGAGCAAGGCGAAACAGGTACATCAGACCTCCCGGGGCTTGGCGGCGCGGTTGAGTTCGGCCAGGGAAAGGTGGCGGTCGAACAGGGGCGCCAGGCTCTGGTCGTGGCTCACGAACAGCAGGCTGGCACCCGCCGCGCGGCACTCGGCGAACAGCAGGCTGATGAACGCCTCGCGGGTATCGGCATCCAGGGCCGATGTCGGCTCGTCGGCGATCACCAGTTCGGGCTGGCCGATCAGCGCACGCGCAGCGGCAACCCGCTGCTGCTGGCCAATCGAAAGGCTGTCTGCGCGCCGGGCCTGCAATGCACTGTCATCCAGGCCCAGGTGGGCCAGCAAGGTTTGCGCCGCTTGGGCGACACTGCCGTGGCGCTGCTCGGCCCGCGTCTTGCGGCTGGCCGAGAAGCGGCACGGCAGTTCGACGTTTTCCCGTACCGACAGAAACGGCAGCAGGTTGAACTGCTGGAAGATATAGCCGGTGTGGTCCACCCGGAAGCGATCCCGGGCGCCTTGCCCCAGGCCGGCCAGGTCCTGACCCAGCAACCGAATGTGGCCCCGCTCGGGCACGGTCACGCCGCCAAGCAACCCCAGCAACGTGGTTTTGCCACTGCCGCTGGGGCCTTTTAGAAACACGGCCTCACCGGCATCCAGCTGGAATGCCGGCACATCCAGCAGCGGCGCCTGGCCAGGCCAGGCGAACACCAGGTCTTGCAGTTGTATCAGCGGCTGGCCCATTCAGAACGTAACCACGGCCTTGGCCGGTGTGGTTTCCAGCCCTTTCTGGCCGTTGGGGCCGATCAGTTGCACGTTGACTTTCTGGGTGGCCGGGAAGGCCTTGAACAGCGGTGCCAGGTCTACCTGGGCGAGCTTGCCCGGGTTGCTGCAGGTGAGCTGGTAATGGGCCCCGATATCACTGTGCTGGTGGCTATGTTCATGGGCGTCACCGTCGTTGTCAGCCTTGGCGGCATCGCCGAACAAAGGGCTTTCCAGCGCTTGCTGGTCTTCCTTGCAGCCGGCGGCGGCGGCAAGGCCGAACAGCGTGAGGGGTTGTTCGAGCTGTTTGCGCACCGCCGCCACCTTGGCCTTGTCGGCATCGGTGCTGGCGGCGTGCTCGAAGCCCACCAGGTTCATCGCCGGGCTGTCCAGTTCCAGCTCCAGGCTGTTGCCATCGAGTACGGCGTTGAGCTTGGCCACCCCGTGTTCATGGGCGCCGAGTGTGCCATGGGCATGGTCGTGATCATGGTCATCGTCATCATGGGCGTGGGCCACGGCCAGTGGCAGCAAGGCGAAGGGCAGGGCGAGCAGCAGACGACGCATGGAATGCTCCAGAACAGGTTATGGATGTTGCGGTTATGTTATAACGAATTCTCCGGCGGCTGCCAGCCTGTGTGGCGCAGGTTTCATGTTGCGGTAGCATGCAACGCATCAACCCGCTTCAAGGAATGCACTGTGAGAATACGTGGACAGATTGGCCAATGGCCTGTGGACCTGACAATCGAACTGGCCCCCGAAGAGTGGGCCCAGCTCGGCCGGCAGGCTGAGCTGCCGGTTGCCCCGCAGCCTGTCCAGCATCCAGCCCCAGCGGCGCCCCGCCAGGACGACGGCCACTGGGCTGCGGCCCGCGACGTGTTGCGCGTGGCGGGGCACATGAGCGGGCCGGAATTGCTCGACCGCCTGGAGGGCCTGGCCGGGAGCACCGCCGCAGGCAAGCGCCTGTTGGTGCGCTTGCGGCACTGCAGCGAGGTGAAGGTGGCAAGTGGCGAGGATGCGCCGGTGTATCACTGGGTAGGCTGAGAGGCCTCGAACACAGGGGCCGGCAGGCGGCCCCTGGAATGGCTAGAACATGGCCGCCGACAGCTTGCGCCGGTAAACCCCCACCAGCGGGTGATCACTGCCCAGCAGCTCGAACACCTGCAGCA
Source organism: Pseudomonas sp. S32 (assembly GCF_016648095.1). Taxonomy (NCBI): domain Bacteria; kingdom Pseudomonadati; phylum Pseudomonadota; class Gammaproteobacteria; order Pseudomonadales; family Pseudomonadaceae; genus Pseudomonas; species Pseudomonas sp. S32. The sequence continues at coordinate 56,668 of NZ_JACVVF010000010.1, read as the reverse complement.
GGGCTTTTTGTGGCAGGCCGTTTTCGTAAGCGCGGTTACGCTGGAACAGCTTCAACAGACCTTCCAGTGCAGCCTCGTACTGCTGGCGCGCCAGCTGCTGAATACTCAGCTGGTAAGCCGCCTCATCGTCTTCGGCGTTCTGCGCCAGCCGGCTTTTCAGGTCAGCCACTTCCGGCAGGCTCTCGGCCTGGCGCAGGAAGGTCAGTTGCGCCTTGGCACCGGCCAGTGCAGCCTTGTGTTCGTCGCTTTTGACCGCATCCAGCACCACTTGGGCTTCACCCAGCTCACCGCGCTCGGCCAGGCAGCGGGCGTAGAAGATCAGCGCTTCAGCGTTGCTGTTGTCCTCAGCCAGCAGTGCCTGCAACAGCGCCTCGGCTTCGGCGAAGCGGCTTTCGGCAAACAGCGCCTTGGCTTGTTCCAGCGGCGACGCCGCGGCCGGGGCTGGCATTTGCACGTGGGGTTCAAGCAGGGCGCGGATTGCCGATTCAGGCTGGGCACCGGCGAAACCGTCCACCGGCTGGCCGTCCTTGAACAGCACCACCGTGGGCAGGCTGCGGATACCGAACTGGGCCACGACCTGCTGTTCAACGTCGCAGTTGACCTTGGCCAGCAACAGCTCGCCCTGGTAGCCCTCGGCGATTTTTGCCAGCAGCGGCATCAGGGCCTTGCAGGGCGCGCACCACTCGGCCCAGAAATCCACCAGCACGGGCTTATGGAAGGAGTTCTCGATCACCAGCTGCTGGAAGTTGGCATCGGTGACGTCGAAAATGTAGGGCGTGTCTTGGGTCATCGCGACTCTCACAAACGGGTGTATGGCACCACTATAAGGGGTCGCGGCTGGCGTGGTACAGGCTGACCCGGCGGAATTCGTACGGTTCGGCCAGGTCTGGCAGGGTCAGGGCGTCCAGTACCCCCAGTTGCCGGTACAGCGGGTGGCTGAAGTCGCGCACCCTGGAGTCTGCCACCAGCGCCTGGCGGCCGCGGCCGAGAAAGGCATCCAGCAGCGGCAGGTTGGCGCGGTCGTACAGCACATCGGCTACCAGAATGAGGTCGAAGCGGTCGTCTTCGGCAAAAAAATCGCTGCTGTAACCCAGCGTCACGCCATTGAGCGCCGCATTCGCCTGGCATGCCTGCAAGGCCAGCGGGTCGAGGTCGCAGGCCACAACCTCCAAGGCCCCCGCCCGCGCGGCCGCAATACCGGCGATGCCGGAGCCTGCGCCAAAATCCAGCACTCGCTTGCCCGCTACCCATTGCGGGTGCTTTGCCAGAAAGTGCGCCATGGCCAGGCCGCTGGCCCAGCAGAAGCTCCAGTACGGCGGCTCTTCCAGGATGCGCCGGGTTTCATCACTGCTGAAGGCCCGGTCCATGTTCTGCTCGTCGATCAGCCATAGCCGCAGGTCGCAGCCGGGCAGGTCGCTGACGACCAGGCGGGCTTCACCGATCAGCGCGCCAAGCGCCTGCGTCAGGGCCAGCGGCGCCACTCAAGGCGCCTTTTCGAAGCGCAGCGGGCCAGTGGCCTGGGTTTGCGCCTGGGCGATGGCCACCGGCGGCAGGTGCAGGATCAACTGGCCGGAGCGGCTGGCGCGACCGCGCAACTCTACACGTGCGCCGGCCGGGAAGGCTTCGGGGTTGAAACGCAAGTGGTAGGGCAGCGCCTGGCCAGTACCGGTCAGGTTGCTGCTGGCCAGCAGCCGTTGCGGGCGGTTGCGCTCGTCGATCACCAGCAGGGCGAGTTCAACCTCGGCCCCGGCCGGCACCTCCAGCAAGGTACCGCTCAACTCGCGCTGGTAGACGGGCAGCGGGCCCAGCACTTCGGCAGGCTTGGCTTTGGCAACCGGCGCAGGCGCAGGCGGGGTGTCGGTCTTCGGCCTGTCGCTGCCACACGCGGCGAGCAGGGCGGCGCAGCACAGCACAACGAGTGCTCGGTGGTGCATGGAGGAGTCCTTAGCGGGCAGATTTCCCTTGGATGTTAACCCCTTTGGCTTGTCTTGCCAGTGCAATGCGCTACCATGGCCCTCCCTTTTTTTGTTGCCTGCCACCATGCACTGTCCCTTTTGCGGTGCCAACGACACCAAGGTCATCGATTCTCGCCTCGTTGCCGAGGGCGAGCAGGTGCGCCGCCGCCGCGAGTGCGTGGCCTGCGGCGAGCGCTTCACCACCTTCGAAACCGCCGAACTGGTGCTGCCCCGGCTGATCAAGCAGGACGGTACACGCCAGCCCTTCGACGAAGACAAGCTGCGCGCCGGCATGCAGCGGGCCCTGGAAAAGCGCCCGGTGAGCGTAGAGCGCCTGGAAGCTGCGCTGGCGCACATCAAGAGCCGGCTGCGCGCCACCGGTGAGCGTGAAGTGAAATCCCTGGTGGTGGGCGAACTGGTCATGGGCGAGCTGCGCAAGCTCGATGAAGTGGCCTACATCCGTTTTGCCTCGGTTTACCGCCGCTTCCAGGACCTGGACGAGTTCCGTGAAGAAATCGACCGCCTGGCCCGCGAGCCAGCCAAAGAGTGAACATGCAAAGCCCCTCTGCCGCCCTTGATGCCCACTACATGGCCCGCGCGCTCGAACTGGCGCGCAAGGGCGTGTACAGCACCCATCCCAACCCCCGCGTGGGTTGCGTCATCGTGCGCGATGGCCAGGTGGTGGGCGAGGGCTGGCACGTGCGCGCCGGCGAGCCCCATGCCGAGGTGCACGCGCTGCGCCAAGCCGGGGAGCAGGCCCGGGGCGCCTGTGCCTACGTGACCCTCGAACCCTGCAGCCACCATGGGCGCACCCCACCGTGCGCCGAAGCCCTGGTCAAGGCCGGCGTGGCTCGGGTGGTAGCAGCCATGCAGGACCCGAACCCGCAAGTGGCAGGGCGTGGCTTGCAGCGCCTGGCCGACGCCGGCATTGAAGTGGCCAGCGGTGTGCTTGAAGCCGAAGCGCGGGCGCTCAACCCGGGCTTTCTCAAGCGCATGGAGCACGGCATGCCGTTCGTTCGCGCCAAGCTGGCCATGAGCCTGGACGGGCGCACCGCCATGGCCAGCGGCGAGAGCCAGTGGATCACCGGCCCAGCTGCCCGCTCGGCCGTGCAGCGCCTGCGCGCCCGCTCCAGCGCGGTGCTGACCAGCGCGGCCAGCGTGCTGGCCGACAATGCGCGCATGACCGTGCGCGGTGACGAACTAGGCCTGGATGCCGACACCACTCAACTTGCCCTCAGCCGCCGCCCTCTGCGCGTGCTGGTCGATGGCCGCCTGCGCCTGCCGCTGGACGCGCCTTTTTTCCAGGCCGGCCCGGCCCTGGTGGTGACCGCTGTCGCAGATGACCCGCGCTATGCCGCTGCAGGCCATGAACTGCTCAGCCTCCCCGGCGACAATGCCCAGGTCGACCTGCCGGCGCTGCTGCACGCCCTGGCGGCCCGGGGCGTCAACGAAATCCTGCTGGAAGCCGGCGCCGGGCTGGTGGGGGCGTTTGCCCGGCACGGCCTGGTCGATGAGTACCAGCTGTTCGTCGCCGGCACCTTCCTCGGTTCGCTCGCCAGGCCGCTCCTGGAGTGGCCACTGAGCAAGATGAGTGAGGCGCCGCGGCTGAAAATCACCGACATGCGTGCAGTAGGCGATGACTGGCGCGTCACAGCCGTCCCGCTGCCGCCGCCCGGCGTATAATGCCCGGCTTGCCCCGCGCAAAGCGTTTTTGAGGAAGACCCATGTTCACCGGCATCATCGAATCCATCGGCACCATACTCAGCCTCACCCCCAAGGGGGGCGACGTGCGTGTATACGTCGAAACCGGCAAGCTCGACCTGGCAGACGTCAAGCTGGGGGACAGCATTGCCGTCAATGGTGTGTGCCTGACGGCGGTCGAGCTGCCCGGCAACGGCTTCTGGGCCGACGTCAGCGTCGAAACCCTCAAGCGCACGGCCTTCATCGACCTGAAAAGTGGCAGCAAGGTCAACCTTGAAAAAGCCCTCACCCCTACCACCCGCCTGGGTGGGCACCTGGTCAGTGGCCACGTCGACGGGGTGGGCGAAATCATCTCGCGCAGCGATAACGCCCGCGCCATCCAGTTCCGTGTGCGCGCACCCAGGGAGCTGGCCAAGTACATCGCCCACAAGGGTTCGATCACCGTCGATGGCACCAGCCTCACGGTCAACGAGGTCGATGGCGCCGAATTCGAGCTGACCATCGTCCCGCACACCCTGTCCGAAACCATCATGGCCGACTACCGCGCAGGGCGTCGGGTAAACCTTGAGGTCGACCTGCTGGCCCGTTACCTGGAGCGTCTGCTGCTGGGTGACAAGGCTGCCGAACCGAGCAAGGGCAGTGGCATAACCGAAAGCTTCCTGGCCGCCAACGGCTTCTTGAAATCCTGATTGAGAAGGGGGTGCCAGTGGCGCTCAACAGCATCGAAGAACTGGTCGAAGACATCCGCCAGGGCAAAATGGTCATCCTCATGGACGACGAAGACCGCGAGAACGAAGGCGACATCATCATGGCAGCCGAGTGCTGCCTGCCCGAGCACATCAACTTCATGGCCAAGCATGCCCGCGGCCTGATCTGCATGCCGATGACCCGCGAGCGCTGCGAAACCCTGAAGCTGCCCCTGATGGCCCCGCGCAACGGCTCGGGCTTCGGCACCAAGTTCACAGTGTCCATCGAAGCGGCCGAGGGTGTCACCACCGGTATCTCCGCGGCCGACCGTGCACGTACCGTGCAAGCGGCAGCTGCCAAGGACGCCAAGGCCGAAGACATCGTCAGCCCCGGGCACATCTTCCCGCTGATGGCCCAGCCGGGCGGCACCTTGGCCCGCGCCGGCCACACCGAAGCGGCTTGCGACCTGGCGCGCATGGCCGGTTTCGAGCCCAGCGGCGTGATCTGCGAAGTGATGAACGACGACGGCACCATGTCGCGCCGCGCCGAGCTGGAAGTGTTCGCTGCCGAGCACGGCCTGAAAATCGGTACCATCGCCGACCTGATCCACTACCGCATGATCCACGAGCGCACCGTGCAGCGGGTGTCCGAACAGCCCGTGGAAAGCGAGCTGGGTGAATTCAACTTGGTCACCTACCGCGACGCGGTGGAAGGCGACGTGCACATGGCCCTCACCCTGGGCAGCATCTGCGCCGAAGAGCCGACCCTGGTGCGCGTGCACAACATGGACCCGCTGCGCGACCTGCTGCTGGTCAAGCAGCCGGGCCGCTGGAGCCTGCGCGCTGCCATGGCCGCCGTGGCCGAGGCCGGCAGCGGCGTGGTGTTGCTGCTGGGCCACCCGCTGGACGGCGATGTACTGCTGGCGCATATCCGCGAAAGCGCGGGCGATGCCCCGGCCAAGGCGCCCACTACCTACAGCACCGTCGGCGCCGGCTCGCAGATCCTGCGGGACCTTGGCGTACGCAAGATGCGCCTGATGAGTTCGCCGATGAAGTTCAACGCGATATCCGGATTCGACCTGGAAGTTGTAGAATACGTGCCCTCCGAGTGACTTGAGGCGGCATTGACGCCCTGCAGCTCGAGTCCATACCCCTGTCGAGGCCGCCAGCAAGCGGCCTCGCGTTTGAAGATGAGAATATCGGAATGAACCTGAAGACCATCGAAGGTACCTTCATCGCCCCCAAAGGTCGCTATGCTTTGGTGGTTGGCCGCTTCAACAGCTTCGTCGTCGAAAGCCTGGTGAGCGGTGCCGTTGACGCCCTGGTACGCCACGGTGTCAGCGAAAGCGACATCACCATCATCCGTGCCCCGGGTGCTTTCGAGATCCCGCTGGTGGCACAGAAGGTCGCCCAGCAAGGTGCCTATGACGCAATCATCGCCCTGGGTGCAGTGATCCGTGGTGGTACCCCGCACTTCGAATACGTAGCGGGCGAATGCACCAAGGGCCTGGCCCAGGTGTCCATGGAGTTCGGCGTACCGGTGGCATTCGGCGTACTGACCGTCGATTCCATCGAACAGGCCATCGAGCGCTCCGGCACCAAGGCCGGCAACAAGGGTGCCGAAGCCGCCCTGTCCGCTCTGGAAATGGTCAGCCTGCTGGCGCAGTTGGAGGCCAAGTGATTAGCGACGAAAGCGATCGTTTCAACCCGCGCGATCCTAAACCTGCGGATGCCGGCAAGCCGTCGAAGAGTGCCAAGCGTCGTGAAGCGCGCAAGCTTGCGACCCAGGCGCTGTACCAGTGGCACATGGCAAAGCATTCGCTGAACGAGATCGAGGCGCAGTTCCGGGTCGATAACGATTTCACCGATGTCGACGGCGCCTATTTCCGCGAGATCCTGCATGGGGTGCCGGCAAGCAAGGACGAGATCGACAACGCGCTGGTGCCGTGCATGGCCATTGCACTGGATGAACTGGACCCGGTTGAACTGGCCGTGTTGCGCCTGTCCACCTGGGAGCTGATCAAGCGCGTCGACGTACCGTACCGCGTGGTGATCAACGAAGGTGTGGAACTGGCGAAAGTGTTCGGGGCCACCGACGGCCACAAGTTCGTCAACGGCGTGCTGGACAAGCTGGCACCTGTGCTGCGTGAAGCTGAAGTCAAGGCTAACAAGCGCTGACCCCGGCGCTGGCTGCCATGGGTGAGTTCGAGCTGATCAACCACTACTTTGCCTCTGCGGCGTGTGCGCAAGGGGGTGAGGGGGTGGTGCTGGGGATCGGCGACGACTGCGCCCTGCTCAGCCTGCCACCCGGCGAGCAGCTGGCCGTGTCCACCGACACGCTGGTGGCTGGGGTGCATTTTCCCGACGCCTGCGACCCTGGCCTGCTTGGCCAGCGCTCGCTGGCCGTGGCAGCCAGTGACCTGGCCGCCATGGGCGCCACCGCCATCGGGTTCACCCTGGCGCTGACACTGCCCGAGGTCGGCCCGGCCTGGCTGCAGGCTTACGCCAATGGCCTCAGCCGCATGGCCCACCGCTGCCGCATGAGCCTGGTGGGCGGCGACACCACCCGTGGCCCGTTGAGCATCACTATCACCGTTTTTGGCCGTGTGCCCGCCGGGCAGGCACTGCGCCGCAGTGGCGCGCGCCCTGGCGACGTGCTGTGTGTGGGCGGCCCGCTGGGCAACGCGGCTGGCGCACTGCCGCTGGTACTGGGCCAGCGCCAGGCGCCTGCCGAGCAGGCCGAGCCGCTGCTCAATCACTACTGGGCCCCCATGCCACAGCTCACCCTGGGGCAATGGCTGCGTGGCTCTGCCACGGCAGCGCTGGACATCTCCGACGGGCTGCTCGCCGATTGCGGGCACATCGCCAAGGCCTCGGGCGTGGCGCTGCAGGTGAACCTGGCCCAGGTGCCAGTGTCTCCTGCTTTGCAGGCATTTCTCGGGCATGACGCTGCGTTGCAGGCGGCGCTCACCGGGGGTGACGACTACGTGCTGGCCTTCACACTGCCGCCCGAGGCACTGGCGCCGCTGGCCAGCCTGGGCTTCATTGATGTGCATGTGATTGGCCACGTACTGGAAGGGCAGGGCGTTACCTTGCTCGACCGCAACGGCCAGGACATCACCCCCGTGCAGCGGGGCTACCAACATTTTAGGGAGACACCGTGACCGACCACCCCAATCAGGTGCCTGCGGAGTTCGTTCCGCCTTCGGTCTGGCGCAACCCGTGGCACTTCATCGCCTTTGGTTTTGGTTCGGGCACTTTGCCCAAGGCCCCGGGTACCTGGGGCTCGCTGGTAGCAATACCGTTCATCCCGCTGTGGCAGATGCTGCCAGACTGGGGTTACTGGTTGCTGCTGGGTGTGAGCATGCTGTTCGGCATCTGGCTGTGCGGCAAAGTGGCCACCGACTTGCGTGTGCACGATCACGAAGGCATTGTCTGGGACGAGATCGTCGGCATGTGGATCACCCTCTGGCTGGTGCCGGACGGGTGGCAATGGTTGCTGGCGGGCTTCCTGATGTTCCGTTTCTTCGACATCCTCAAGCCCTGGCCCATTCGCTGGATCGATCGCCACGTGCACGGCGGTGTGGGCATCATGCTGGACGATATCCTGGCAGGCGTGTTCGCCTGGCTGGGCATGCAGGTGCTGGTTTGGGCGGTTGCCTGACACAGGGAGCGTAGGGATGGCGTTGAGGGCTGTGTTGCTGGCAATGCTGCTGAGTATTTGCCCTTGGGTGGCGGCTGGTGAACGCCTGCCCCAGCAAGTGCGCCTGGCCAGCGAAGAATGGCTGGACTACACGAATGCTGATGGCAGCGGGCTCGCCTGGGACCTGATGCGCAAGGTATTCGAGCCGGCCGGCGTCAAGGTGGTGGTGCAGAGTGCCCCCTATAGCCGGGCCATCGGCCTGGTCAAACGCGGCGAGGCCGATGCCTGGGTGGGGTCATACAAGGAAGAGGGCGAAGACAACCTCTACCCGCGCTGGCACTACGACATGGACCATATCTACGCCTTGGGGCTGGCCAGCAAGCCAGCCCCCACCTTGGCGAACATCGGTGACTATCGCCTGGCATGGGTACGCGGCTACGACTTTGGCAAGTACTTGCCGCGGGTTGGTGATTTCCGTGAAATCCAGCGCCGCGAAGGTATCTTGCCGATGCTTGAGCACGACCGGGTGGACTTCTACATAGACGCGCTTACCGAAGTCGACTATGTGTTGGGGCAAAGTTCGCGGCCCGAACATTTTCGCCGTACCCACGTGGCCGAATTACCGCTGTACCTGGCCTTTGCCCGTAACGACCAGGGCAGGGCCTTGCGCGACCTGTTCGACAAGCGCATGGACGAACTGGTACGCAGCGGCGAGCTGAAGGCCATTTTCGAGCACTGGAAGCAGCCGTACCCATTCGGGGCAGGCAGCGCTCCTCAGTGATCGCCTGCGGGCAGCGGTATATCGAATTTTTCGATATCAACCGCCCGTATTCAGCCAGCGCACAGTCGCCGACCTGCTGATACAATCGGCCCACGAGAAATCACCTACTTATGCCAGGAGCACAACGTGCCCGTCGTCTTTGTTGCCGCCTCTAAACTCCCGACCCCCTTTGCGACCTTCACCATGCATGGCTTTCTCGATGAAGCCACGGGCCGTGAGCACGTGGTGCTCAGCCTGGGTGACATCGCGGACGGGCAGCCGGTGTTGGGGCGTCTGCACTCCGAATGCCTGACCGGGGATGCCCTGTTCAGCCAGCGTTGTGACTGTGGGTCGCAGCTTGAAGCTGCGCTGCAGGCCATCGCCCGCGAGGGGCGCGGTGTGCTGCTGTACCTGCGTCAGGAAGGCCGTGGCATCGGCCTGCTGAACAAGATCCGCGCCTATGAACTGCAGGACGGCGGTGCCGATACCGTCGAAGCCAACGAGCGCCTGGGCTTTGCTGCCGACCAGCGTGATTACGGCATCTGCCTGCCGATGCTCGAGCACCTCGGGGTGAAGTCGCTGCGCCTGATGACCAACAACCCGCGCAAGGTCAAAGCCCTCACCGACATGAACATCATGGTTGCAGAGCGCGTGCCGCTGCACACCGGCCACAACCCGCACAACCGCTACTACCTGGCAACCAAGGCCGGCAAGCTGGGCCATATGCTGGGCAATGAACACCAGGGCGAGGTGCCCCAGGCGTGACCCGCGCCCAGGTCAAACGGCGCCTGGCGCTGGCTTGGTGGCAATACCTGGCGGTCGGCCTGGTGCCGTTGCCTGTCATGGCCTGGGCCTTCGGCGGGGGCGATGCGCTGATTCCGGTGCTGGCCATGCCGCTGTTCATCGCTGGCGCGGCCACCATGTTCCTCAGCCTGCCGCGCTTTGGTGCCTACAAGCTGGCCCTTATCGCCACTTCCAAGGTATTGGGCACCAGCGCAGAGCCTGCTGCCTGGATCGAGCTGGCACGGGCCCGGCGCATGGCCATGTTGTACGCGTGCTTCCCGGCCTGGGTCGGGGCGCTGTCGGTACTGGTAGGCCTTGAGACGGTACCGCGCCTGCTGCTGGCGTTGTCGACGCTGGTGCTGTTGTACCTCTATCGCATCCCACGCCAGCTCGGCTGATGCGCCTGCTGCTCGGGTTGCTGGCGCTGCTGGCATCCACCGCCATGGCGGCGGCGCCGCTGCGGGTCGTCAGCCTGGCGCCTTCCATGACCGAAATCATGCTCGAACTGCACGCTGGTGACCTGTTGGTGGGTGTGCTCGACGGTGGCGAGCGGCCTGGCGCGCTGGCGGCGCTGCCCTCGGTTGGGCGCCAGGGCCAGTTGAATATAGAGCGCCTGGTCGGCTTGCAGCCAGACTTGCTGCTGCTGTGGCCGGGCAGTATTGGCCCCGCCCAGCGCGATCAGCTAAAGCGCCTGGGCATTGCGACCTTCAGTGCCGAACCTCGTACTGTCGACCAACTGATCGGGCAGATCGAGGCCATTGGCCAACAGGTGGGGCGTGGCGAGGAGGGCCGCCGGTACGCACAGGCACTGCGTCAACGGCTGCAGCAGCTGCGTCAGCAATACCAGCGGCGTGAGCCGTTGCAGGTGTTCTACCAGGTATGGGACCGACCGCTGTATACCCTCGGTGGCCGCCAGGTGGTCAGCGACGCCCTGGCCGTGTGCGGGGCACGCAATGTGTTCGCCGACCTGAGCTTGCCGGCACCGCAGGTCAGCGTTGAGGCGGTGCTGGCGCGCAACCCCCAGGTGATTGTGGCCGGGGACCAGGCCCAGTTGGCCGGCTGGAAGCGCTGGCCGCAGCTGCGTGCGGTAGCCGATCAGCGCCTGCTGGTCGTGCCCGACAAAGGGCTGGAGCGGCCCAGCGGGCAAATGATCGAGGCCACAGCCCGCCTATGTGCACTGCTGGCGGCTAAAGCGCCGGCGTCCAGGTAACGCTGAACAGCAGGGTGCGGCCTTCCTCGCGGTAAGTCGGGTTGGTCCCTTCATAACTGTAGCGTGCCCGGCCGTACGAGCGGCCCAGCAGGTTGTCCACCTTGGCCTCCAGCTTCAGCGCATCCGTGGCCGCCCAGCTGCCGCGTAACCCCAGCAGCCCATAGCCGCCGATGCGGTTACGGTTGCCCTCGTCGTCATAACTGCTGCTCACGGCCTGCCAGCTCGCGCCAACGTTGAAACGCCCCAGTTCCCTGTCCACATCCAGGCTCAACGTACGGCGAGCACGGCGGGCGAGGGTGTGGCCACTGTCGCGGTCACGTGGGTCGATCAGCGCCAAACCCAGCTGGCTATGCCAGGCGCCCCACTGCTGGGCCAGGGCCATTTCCAGGCCATTGATGCGTGCCGAGGCGACGTTGCGCGGTATCGAGCCCTCACCGAACACGATCGCATCGCGCAGGTCGGTGCGGTACAGCGAGGTTTCCAGCCGGCTGTCAGTCGTCAGCTGGCTGCGCCACTGCAGCTCGTAGCTGCGTGAGTGCTCAGGCTTCAGGCCAGGGTTGCTGTACTGCGGGTAGTACAGGTCGTTGAAGGTTGGGGCGCGGAAGCCCTCGCTGTACGACAGCAGCACATCGTTGCGCTGATCAAGCGGCAGGGTCAGGCTGCCGCTCCAGGTGGTCTGCCCGCCAAACTGCTGGTTGCGGTCGTGGCGGACGCCCAGCTCCGTGGCAAAACCTTCCCCCGCATACCTGTGCTGGATGAACACGGCGCCGTTCCAGCGGCTGTCCTGGGTGAAGTCGGTGCTGGCATGTACCCGGTCTTGGTACCAGTCTGCACCGGCCAGCAGGCTGTTGCGCTCGTTCAGCACCAGGTCGTTCTGCCAGGTGACCTGGTCCCGGTAGGTGTTGAACACGGAGCGTTCGCTGCTGAGCTTGTCACGCTTGTCGTCGCGGTTTTCGCTGTGGGCCAGCTCCAGCCTGGAATGCCAGCCGTCGCTGAACTGGGCGTCCACATAGCTACCCAGGCTGCTCACGCTGAAGTTGGTGTAGGGTTGCTGGCCACTGACCTCGAAGGTGTCCATGTCGAAGCGGCCATAGGGGTTGTCGTATTCGCTGCGGCCCTGGCTGTTCAGCAGGTTCAAGCCGGCCTCGAAGCGTTCGCCAAAGGTGTGGCTCAGGCTGAAGTTGAGCGCTTTGTTGCGGTAGGCATCGTGGTCGCTGTCGCTGGCAAACGATGGGCCGGTCGCATCGATACCGGCGGTTTCATCCAGGCTGGCGCCAAGGTTGAATCGTGTAGCTCCGTCGCCACCAGCCAGGCCAAGGCTGCGCTGGAATGTCTGGTGGCTGCCGGCTGCCAGGCGCAGGCGTGGTTGCAAACCGCCACCGCTGCTGCGCCGGGTGAAGATCTGGATAACTCCGCCAATGCCATCGCTGCCGTAAATCGCCGAACGAGAACCGCGCAGTACCTCGACCCGCTCGATCTGGTCCACATTCAGAAACTGCAGGCCGCTGTCACCGGAGGTAGCGTTGGCGATACGCACGCCATCGACCAGCACCAGGCTTTGTGCTGTCTTGGTGCCGCGGATAAAAATACCAGGCAGGCTGCCACGACCACCGGTGGGTGCCACTTGCACGCCAGGTACGCGGGTGAGCAGGTCGGTGATGCTGGTGGGCTGCAGGCTGTCGATGTCGGTGCGGGTGAACACGGTATTGGCCGCGCTGGTGGCAGTGCGCGATTCCACCTGGCGGCTGGCGCTGATCAGCACATCGGGCAGCTTGAGGGCGTCATCACGCTCAGCCGCCAGTAGTGGCACCGGCAGGCACAGCAGGGTCGCGGTGAGGGTTGGGAGTTTCATTGGCTTTACCCTAGCAACCACCGGCTTGCCGGCGATCGGGCCGCAAAGCGGCCCAGTAAATCAAAGGCCGAGCTTGCCCATGCGGGCTCTCACCGAAGCCTCTATCCCCGCCGCATCAAGCCCGCACTCGGCCAGCATCTGCGCAGGCTTGGCGTGCTCCACATACAGGTCTGGCAAGCCCAGGTGCAGCAACGGCTTGGTCACCGCCTGGCTGGCGAGGAACTCACCCACCGCAGCCCCCGCGCCGCCCATGATGGCGTTTTCTTCGATGGTCACCAGCAGTTCATGGCTATCGGCCAACTGCAGCACCAGCGCCTCATCCAGCGGCTTCACGAAACGCATGTCGACCACGGTGGCGTCGAGCTGCTCGGCCACCTGCAGCGCTTGCGCGAGTTGCACGCCGAACACCAGCAGGGCCACTTTGCTCCCTTGGCGGCGCACCACACCCTTGCCGATTTCAAGCGGCTCCAGGTCGTCGCTGATCGGCGCGTTCGGGCCGGTGCCACGTGGGTAGCGCACAGCCGCCGGGCCGTTGTACAGGTGGCCGGTGCTGAGCATCTTGCGCAACTCGTTTTCGTCGCTGGGGGTCATCACCAGCATGCCCGGGATACAGCGCAGGTACGACAAATCGTAGCTGCCGGCGTGGGTCGGCCCGTCTTCGCCCACCAGGCCGGCGCGGTCGATGGCGAACAGCACGTCCAGGTTCTGCACGGCCACATCATGGATCAACTGGTCATAGGCACGCTGCAGGAAGGTGGAGTAGATCGCCACCACCGGCTTGCTGCCCTCGCAGGCCATACCGGCCGCCAGGGTAACCGCATGCTGTTCGGCGATGGCCACGTCGAAGTAGCGCTCGGGGTAGCGTTCGCTGAAGGCCACCAGGTCGGAGCCTTCCTTCATGGCCGGGGTGATACCCACAAGGCGGTCGTCGGCAGCCGCCATGTCGCACAGCCACTGGCCAAACACGGCAGAATACTTGGGGCCGCTGGCCTGCTTGGGTGCAGCGGGTTTGTCCGCTGGCTCAAGCTTGGTAATGGCGTGGTAGCCGATGGGGTCGATTTCAGCCGGGGCGAAACCCTTGCCCTTCTTTGTCACCACATGCAGGAACTGCGGGCCCTTCAGGTCTCGCATGTTGCGCAAGGTGGCGATCATGGTGGGCAGGTCGTGGCCGTCGATGGGGCCGATGTAGTTCCAGCCGAGCTCCTCGAAGAGGGTGCCGGGCACCAGCATGCCTTTGGCATATTCTTCGGTGCGGCGGGCGATTTCCCAGGCACCGGGCAGGCGCGACAGCACCTTCTTGCTGCCCTCGCGCATGCTCGCGTAGGTACGGCTGGAGAGGATCTTGGCCAGGTAGTTGGAGAGCCCGCCGACGTTGCGCGAGATCGACATGTCGTTGTCGTTGAGGATCACCAGCATGTCGGCGTTGACTTCCTGGGCGTGGTTCAACGCTTCGAAGGCCATGCCTGCGGTGAGCGCACCATCGCCGATCACGGCAATCGACTTGCGCCCACTGTTTTGCAGGCGTGCAGCAATGGCCATGCCCAGCGCGGCACTGATGGACGTACTGGAATGGCCGACGCCAAAGGTGTCGTACTCGCTTTCGCTGCGGCGCGGGAAGGCGGCCACGCCGTCCTTCTGGCGCAGGCTGAGCATGCGCTTGCGGCGCCCGGTGAGGATCTTGTGCGGGTACGCCTGGTGGCCCACGTCCCACACCAGCCGGTCGTCCGGGGTATCGAAAACGTAGTGCAGGGCGATGGTCAGCTCGATCACGCCCAGGCCGGCACCGAAGTGCCCACCGGTCTGGCCCACGGTGTACAGCAGCTCCTGGCGCAGCTCGTCGGCCAGGCTCTCCAGGTCGGCTTCGGCCAGGCGGCGCAGGCCGTCAGGCGTGTCAGCGCGGTCGAGCAGCGGCGTGACCGGGCGTTCGCGGGGGATCTCTTGAAACGTCGTGGGCATCAGGCGAGTCGTTATAGGTGTTAAGACGCGGCAGTTTACCCCATTGGAGGAAAAGCTGCCCATTCACACGGGTGTCGCAGGGGCCGTAGGGTCAGCTGCGGCGTTCGACGATATAGCGCGCCAGCTCACGCAGCGGCTGGGCTTTTTCATCGAACCCTTCCAGTGCGACCAGCGCCTGGTCGCGCAGTTCGATCGCATAGGCCTTGGCGGCCTCCAGGCCCAGCAGCGAGGGGTAGGTGGGCTTGTCACGGGCAATGTCTGCGCCCTGGCGTTTGCCCAGGGTGGCGGTATCGCTCTCGACATCGAGAATATCGTCCTGCACCTGGAACGCCAGGCCCACGGCCTGTGCATACGCCTGCAAGGCATCCAGTTGAGGTTGCTCGGCGCGGCCGCTGGCCAGGCCGCCCAGGCGCACACTGGCTTCGATCAGCGCACCGGTCTTGTGGCGGTGCATGAATTCCAGCGCCCGCTGGTCCAGCCTGATGCCCACCGAACCGAGGTCGATGGCTTGCCCGCCCACCATGCCGGCAGGGCCCGCCGCCTTGGCCAGGGCTTGTACCATGGCCAGGCGAATGCTGTCGGCCTGAGGGCTCAGGCGTGGGTCCAGCAGGGCATTGAATGCCAGGCTCTGCAGGCCGTCACCGGCAAGAATGGCACACGCTTCGTCGAAGGCTTTGTGGGTGGTCGGCTGGCCGCGGCGCAGGTCGTCGTCGTCCATGGCCGGCAGGTCGTCATGCACCAGTGAGTAGGCATGGATCAGCTCGACCGCACAGGCGGCGCCGTTGGCTTGCTCTGCCGGTGCACCCAGTGCCTCGCAGGCGGCGTAGGCCAGCAGCGGGCGCACCCGCTTGCCGCCGTTCATCACGCTGTAGCGCATGGCAGCATAGAGCCGTTGCAGCGGTTCGCTGGGGGCGACGAACAGCGGTTCGAGGGCGCTGTCGACGCGCGCCTGGCAGGTGGCCTGGTAGGCGCCGATCATGCCTCGGGCTCCACATCGAAGGGCTGGGCGGCCAGCTCGCCGTCGCGCTCCAGCAGAATCTGCACCTTTTGCTCGGCCTGGGCCAGGGCGCCCTGGCAATCACGGGTCAGGGCGATGCCCTGCTCGAAGGCGGCCAGTGAGTCTTCCAGCGACAACTCGCCGTTCTCCAGGCGCTCGACCAGTGCTTGCAGCTCGGCAAGGGATTGCTCGAAATCGAGGGAAGCTTTTTTACGGGCCATGGCGGCTGTCTCGGTGGCATTCTGAACGCCGCGACACTAGCAGAGCGGGCCGGGGGGAGCAAACTTGAGCGGCGAGGCCCCGCCTGCCCGTGCAGCTTGCAGGCAGGAGAAGCCGGCCAGGGTATGGCGGGTCAGGCGGTTTCGGCCACCCGCTGCAGCTGTGCTTCGCGGTAGCGTGCCAACTCGTCGATGGTCAGCATCGGCAGCCCGTACTGGCGCGCATACACGGCCACGTCTTCACCCCGTGCCATGCTGCCATCGGGGTTCATCAGCTCGCACAGCACGGCAGCGGGGCGCAGGCCTGCCAGGCGCGCCAAGTCGACCGAGCCTTCGGTATGGCCACGACGCACCAGCACCCCACCATTGCGTGCACGCAGCGGAAACACATGCCCTGGGCTGACGATATGGCGCTGCGCGGCGGTGGAGGCCAGTGCAGCGGCAATGGTGGTGAGGCGGTCCTGAGCGCTCACGCCGGTGGTGATGCCTTCTGCGGCTTCAATGGTGACCGTGAACCCGGTGCCGTGCCGTGCCTGGTTGTTCTGCACCATGGGCGGCAGTTGCAGGTCATCGACGGTGGTTTCGTCCAGGCACAGGCAGACGATGCCGCTGCAATCGCGAATCATCATGGCCATGGTCTGCAACGAAATGTTCTCGGCGGCGGCGATGATGTCCGCTTCGTCCTCGCGGTCGTCATCATCGAGCAACAGCACAGGGCGGCCAGCCTGGAAGGCGACGATGGCAGCACTGACGTTGGGGAAGTGCAAAGGGTGCAACGTAGACATGAAACGCTCCTCGTGAAGGGTCGATGAACGTCTCGGGGCGAACACAATGCGCGCGCAGGGGCGCCCGTTGATGGCCCCTGCCTGACGCCTTCTTTCATCCGGACTATGACCGTCGGCCCTGGATTCTCACCAGGTCTGCTGACCCCCGGCATGGCCGGGGCGCTCGCGGGCTCATCTTTCGATTTACCGCCGGTGGGGACTTTCACCCCGCCCTGAAGACCGGCCCAGCATACCGCACCGGCCTACGGCTTTGGCAAGCCTGAATGGCGAGGGCCTGGGCTACCGGGGCAGTGGGCGGTTGCCTTGCATGCCGCCCATGCCCTGGATCACCCAGCCCAGCGAGGCGGGCAGCATGGGCCCATGCCCGAGCCCCTGGAAGCGCTCGAACTGCACCTGCAGGCCTGCAACGCTGCCAAGGTACTGCAGCAATTCGCGGCTGCGTTGCTCCGCGTCATCACCCACGGGGCCTTGCGGGCTGCCAGGCTCGTCCGTACCGCGCATCAGCACCACATGTGGCCGGGCAGTGCCCAGGCGCTGTTGCACACCTTGGGCTTCATCGATGATGGCCCCGTCGTGCCACCACAATGAGGGGCTGGCGGCCGCGTAGAGGCTGAATTCCCCTGGCCGGGTGAACAGCGCGTGGAGCACGGCAAGGCCTCCGTAGGAGTGCCCCCACAGCGTCTGGCGCTGTGTGTCGATGGGCGCAACCTGCGCC
Source organism: Pseudomonas sp. S32 (assembly GCF_016648095.1). Classification (NCBI taxonomy): domain Bacteria; kingdom Pseudomonadati; phylum Pseudomonadota; class Gammaproteobacteria; order Pseudomonadales; family Pseudomonadaceae; genus Pseudomonas; species Pseudomonas sp. S32. The sequence goes on along the minus strand of NZ_JACVVF010000010.1, from coordinate 39,407 downwards.
ACCATCGGCCGCATGCGGGTGCGCAGCAGGTCGAAAAACGCCTCTACGCCGCCGCTGGGTTGCCCGGTGAGCGGGTCTCGCTGGTCAGCCTGCCCGGCCAGCGCCGGGGTGTAGTCGTAGGTGCGGCTTGCCCGGTCGATGCGGTGGTCAGTCTGGTACCCCACCGCCACCAGCAGCGGTGCCTGGCCCTCGGCGAGCTTGGCCAGCTGGGCTTCGTCCAGTGCGCTGAGGGCGGCGTTGCCATCGAGCATCCACAGAACCGGGTAACCGGCTGCCGGTGCAGGGCGGTTCGGCTTGCCGACCCACAAGCGGTAGTGGCGCTTACCGTCGGCCGAGTCCAGGTCGAGCTGGCTGAAGCGGTAAGCCAGCCCGGGGCGGTGCAACAACGTGGTGTCCATCACTTGGTCGTGTTGGGGCTGGGCCGTGGCGCCGCAGGCGACGAAGGCCAGTGCGAGCGTCAGTGCCAGGATCAACTTGCTCATCGGGCGTCTCGTCAGGGGGCAAGGGTTGAAGCGCCAGATGATAGACAGCCCCGCCAGCGCGTAAAGCGCCTTAACTTTCTAAACCGTCAGGTGCCATGGGCAGGGTCAGGTGCAGGTGCAGCCCAGGGTTGCCATTGCTGGCCCACAGCCGGCCACCCTGCAATTCGATGGCGCGGCGGGCGATGGCAAGGCCCAGGCCGAACCCTGTGCCACTGCCCGGCAGGCGTTGGTAAGGCGTGAAGATGCGCTCCAGCTCATGCTCGGGAACGCCCGTGCCCTGGTCACGCAGGCACAGGTGCCAGCTACCCCCTTCGCGCCAGCCGTCCAGGCTCACCCGGCCTGCCGGCGGGGAGTGGCGAATGGCATTGCGCATCAGGTTTTCCAGGGCCTGGGCCAGGCTGTCCAGATGGGCCTGGACAACGCAGTCGCTACCGAGCGAGCAGGGCAGGCGCTCCCGGCCCCAGCCACTTTCGAAGCAGATATCCTGGCACAGCGCCTCCCACACCGAAGCCATCAGCACAGGCTCGGTGGCCAGGCTGGGCTGTTCGGTATCCATCCAGGCCAGGTCGAGGGTGTTTTCCAGCAGCTTCTGCATATCGGCTACTTCGTAATCCAGGCGCTCGCGTAGCTGCGCTGCTGGCAGGCCGCTGTCATGGGCGATACGCAGGCGTGCCAGGGGCGTGCGCAGCTCGTGGGACAGGGTGCGCAGCAGCAGGCGCTGTTGCTCCAGGCTGTGGCGCAGGCGGGTGGCCATGTGGTCGAACGCCTGCGCCAGTTCGCCCAGTTCGTCGTGGCGGCCGTGCAAATGCAAACCGGGGCTCTCCAGGTCGTTGGCGCGCAGGGCATCGGCGCGGTCACGCAGGCGGTTCAGTGGCGCCACAAGGTGCCTGTACAGCGCCAGGCCCAGCAGCAGCGCCAGCAGTGCCGGGGCAATACCGTGGGTGACCACGTGGGTCCAGGGGGTCAGCCCGGTGGGTAGCAGGCGCTCGGGCAGCTGCATCACCACCCGACCTTGCTCGGGGTGTTGCGCGAAGGCAATGCTCACGTAGGGCAGTTCATCCTGCAGGCGTCGGCTCATGGGCCAGGCCAGCTTGCGCATGAAGGTGAGGTGGCTGGCCTCTTCGGCGGTCAGCGGCGTGGTACCCAGGCTTTGCAGGTGCGGGCCTACCACGGCGACCCAGGTGCCCTCGCTTGCCTGCACGTGCTGGCGCCAGGCTTCGACTGCAGGCGCTCCACCTGCCGCCAGGGCCTGCTCGGCCTGTTGGCCATAGCGAGCCAGGTACAGCTGGTCGGCCTCAGGCAGAAAGTAGCTGCCACGTTCAACACTCAGGCCCCACGTCCATATCAGCCAGGTCAGCAGCAGGCAGAAACTCACCTGCAGCAATGCCAGCTTCCATAGCAGCGGGTGACGGCGCATCACGCCTGCCCCTCTTCGACCAGCACGTAACCCTGGCCACGCACCGCCTGGATCTGCACATGCTGCACGTCGATGTCGGCGAGTTTGCGCCGCAGGTTGCACACGTGCACGTCAAGGCCCCGGTCCAGGCGGGTATAGGCCCGGTGCAGCACGGTCTGGTACAAAAACGGTTTGCTCAGCGGCTCGCCGGCATGGGCCTGAAGTGTCACCAGCAAGCGGAATTCGGACGGCGTCAGGCCGGCCGGTTTGCCACCGTTCAGGACATCCTGGCGGTCCTGGTCCAGCTGCAAGTCGCCAAGGGTTGCAAGGCGAGCGGGTTGGCGGGCAAACGCCGCCCGGCGTAGCAGCGCGTCCACCCGCGCATCCAGCTCTGCCAGGCTGAAAGGCTTGGGCAGGTAGTCATCGGCGCCCCGGGTAAAGCCGGTGATGCGGTCCTGCTCCGCGCCCAGCGCCGACATCAGCATCACCGGTACGGCCTGGCGATGGCGCAGGGCGTCGAGCAGGGTCAGGCCATCGATGCCTGGCAGCATGATGTCCAGCAACACCAGGTCGAACGGTGCCTGGGCGATGGCGCCAAGGGCCTGCTCGGCACAGGCGCAGGCCTGCACGCGAAACCCGCGGTCGAGGAAGTGGCGGTCCAGGTCGTGGCGCAGGCAAGGGTCGTCTTCGACGAGCAGCAGGGAGGTGGGCACGGGCAGCCTTGAATGAGAATGTCTATCAGTTGTGGATCATCCCACTGTCACCCCGGCAGGGGCAATGCCTGCGTGTGTTAAGAAGGTTAATCCTGCTGCACCCCTGATTTTGCTCCGGTATCGTTCGCAAAAAGCAACGTGTTTCGTTTGCGAATTATTTTTATTTGGGCGAAGGGTAGGTCATGAAGGGTTCAAACGGGGTGGGGCGTGTGCGTTGGGTAATGCTGGGGTTGATGGCGCCGTTTTCGTTGTCGGCACTGGCCGAAACGGTGGCGGTGCAGGCTTCGGCCGCAGACAGCACGCTTGATCTGCCGGCGCTGACCATCGAGGGCAACCGGCTCTACGACATGCTGCCATCGGAGCAGACTGGCGGTTACAGCGTGGACGCCGCCACGGTGGGGACCAAAACGCCGGCTGCGCTGAAAGACATCCCGCAATCGATCACCGTCTATACCCAGGACTACGTCAAGGATCGCCAGTTCGTGCACCTGGATGACCTGGCCAAGTACACCGCCGGCCTGCGCACGCTGACCAACGACAGCGGCCGCTCTTCCATCTATGCCCGTGGCTACGAATACAGCGAGTTCAACATCGACGGCCTGCCGGCGCCCATGGCCAGCATCTTCGGTACCGTACCGTCGCTGGTGGCCTTCGACCGTGTGGAAATCATGCGTGGCCCGGCGGGGCTGTTCAGCAGCACCAGCGAACTGGGTGGCATCGTCAACATGGTGCGCAAGCGCCCTACGGCCGAGTTCCAGGGCCATGTGGAAGGCCGCTACGGCAGCTGGGACACCAACCATGAAGAAATCGACCTGAGCGGGCCGCTGGACGATGCTGGCCGCGTGCGTGGCCGCCTGATTGCCTCACGCGACGACACCAATGGCGAGGTCGACTACAACGCCAACACCAGCAACAGTTACTACGGTGCGTTGGATGTGGACCTGGACGATGCCACCACCCTGTCGTTCGGGCTGATCCATGAGGTGAAGAACATCACCCCGCACAACGGCTACCCGGCGACACTGGCCGGCCAGGTGCCAGACTTCAGCCACTCCCGCTTCCTGGGGGCGGACTGGAACAGCTTCGACGGCAAGACCACCGACCTGGTCGCAGAACTGACCCACCGTTTCGACAATGGTGGTTATGGCCGTATCGCCGCCCGCGGCTCGCACCGCGATACCGATTACCTGTATGCCTTCACCGCCACCAATGCGGCCAATGGTGCCAACTCCGAACGCGCCAGCGCCCGGGATTTCACCCAGGACACCTACGCGCTGGACGCCAGCTACAGCCAGCCGTTCGAAACCTTCGGCCAGGTCAGTGAGTTCGTGGTGGGCAGCGACTACAAGAACTACGACACCGAGTACCTCAACGGCACCACCAACCTGGGGGCCATCAACGTCAATACCTACACGCCCAAGCGCTTCGCCAAGCCGTCGCCCAACTACAGCACCGAGACCGGGATGCAGGAAGAAGAATACGGCCTGTACTCGAAGGTGACCTTCCGCCCGGTCGAGCGCCTGGCGCTGATCGCCGGTGGCCGCTTCAGCTGGTACCGCGGCGACTTCTACACCACCACGCTCAAGACCGGCGCCACCACCAACGACAGCAAGCAGGTCGATGGCCATTTCACGCCTTACGGCGGGCTGGTCTACGACCTCACCGAGAACCACGCCCTGTACGCGAGCTACTCGCAGGTGTTCAAACCGCAGTCTGCCACTGATGGCAATGGCCGTGTATTGAAGCCGCGCGAGGGCGAACAGTATGAGTTCGGCTTGAAAAGCAGCTACTTCGGTGGCGACCTGAATACACGGTTCTCGGTATTCCGGCTGACGGATGAGAACCGCGCTACCACGGTGTACGACGCCGACGGCGTGGCTACCAATGACTCGGCGGCATCAGGCAAGACCCGGGTGAAGGGCGCCGAGGTGGAAGTAAGCGGCAAACTGACGCCGAACTGGGAATTGCTGGCCGGTTACACCTGGATGGAAACCGAAACGGTCAAGGGTGATGCCGAAACCACCTTCTTCATCATGCCGCGCAACCAGGCTTCGTTGTGGAGCAAATACACCCTCAGCGAGGGCCCGCTGACAGGGCTGGCCATCGGCGGCGGCGTTTCGGCGATGAGCAACTTCCACTCGGAGAATGGCGGGGTTCGTATCAATGCACCGGGGTACGCTACCGTGGATGCCATGCTGTCGTACCCGGTGACCTCGAAGCTCACGGCCACGTTGAACGTGAACAACCTGTTCGACCGGGACTACCTGTCGCGGGTGGGGTCTACCTCGACGTTCAACTTCTACGGGCCGTCGCGCAGCATGATGGTGGGGGCGCGTTACGACTTCTGAGGGGGTGATGCGTTTTTGAATCGACCTCACGCAGCCGAAAAAAACACAATAAAAAGCCGGCTTGTGGCCGGCTTCTCGGGGACGCTTCCGGCTAATTTATGGTAAGCCGCAATCGCCTTAACAGGGTGGCCAGCAAAGGCCTGAAAAAGAAGGCAGATGCCCGTGTGGGGTATCGCCGAGCCCTCTGGGCCGCGGTTTGCACCGGGCGGGGCTGATGTGCGGCGTAGCATACAAGGCCCCAGCCATGATGCACAGCAAAAAATGGCACCGGGTGTGTCACCGCGGGCGTTGCTGGCGGAAGAACGCCCAGTGGAACACCCAGCCCAGAATCTCCAGCCCCTGGGCATGGCGTTGGGCGGGCGTGTAGCGCTCAACCGCGTAGTTGTTCCGGTCGTGGCTGTGCAGGTACAGGGTGCCGTTCTGGCCAAGGCTGAGGTTGTGCACGCGCAAGGCCCCATTGAGCATCAAGGCATAGGTTTCGCCCTCGACAATCTGCGTCATGCCCATGTCGATTGCCAACGTCGCCTGCAGTGGAATCAGCGGCGCCATGTTGCCCGTGGGCATGGCCACGCACAGGGTGTTGTCGGGGTGTACCCCCAGCCCCTTCAAGGCATTGGCGGGCAGGCGCAAATGGCGGCCGGCTACCGGGCACAGCAGGCCACTGCGCAACTCATGGAAGGGCACATTCACCACCCGGCCGCGCTGCACCGACAACGGGATGGGCACCTGCGCAGGCGCAGGCCGCGGCGCGCAACTGCGCAAAATCGCATTGGGGTGCTTGATGCCCTCGCCGCTGCGCAGCCAGCGGCGGTGCACGCAGAACAGATCGGCAAGTTCGTCCAGGCGCGCCAGTGGCACGCCGCGGTTGAACCAGTTGTTGACATGCTGTGGGGTCACGCCGCACTGGGCAGCGAAATCGGAGGCTGTAAGCCCGCATTCATGAAGCAGGGCCCTGAGGCGGTCACCGGATGTGTTCATGGCGCGAGTGTAGCGGCGAGGTGCCAGCAAGGATATGAACAGCAGGTTGACAGGGCTTGTAAGAAATAAGCTCGTTTGTAGGGCCAGGACGTAAGACGTTGTAGGACCTGTTACCGGCTTCATTACACAGCGCGTGACGCGTTCAGCCGCCATAAAAAAACCCCGCCAAAGCGGGGTTTCTCATGCAAACGGTATCAGCCCTTGTAGGCAGCGACCGATTTGGTGATCGCAGCGCGGGCGGCGTCTGCGCCATCCCAGCCTTCGATCTTGACCCACTTGCCTTTCTCGAGATCTTTGTAGTTGGCAAAGAAGTGCTCGATCTGCTGGATCAGCAGGGCTGGCAGGTCGGTGTATTCCTTCACGTCCACGTACAGCTGCGACAGCTTGTCGTGTGGAACAGCAATAACCTTGGCGTCGCCGCCGCCATCGTCGGTCATGTTCAGCACGCCTACCGGGCGGGCACGGATGACCGAGCCTGGGGCTACCGGGTAAGGGGTGACCACCAGCACGTCCAGCGGGTCGCCGTCGTCAGCCAGGGTGTTGGGGATGAAACCGTAGTTGGCCGGGTAGAACATCGGGGTAGCCATGAAACGGTCGACGAACAGGGTATCGCTGTCCTTGTCGATTTCGTATTTGATCGGCGCGTGGTTGGCCGGGATCTCGATGGCGACGTAGATGTCGTTCGGCAGGTCTTTGCCCGCCGGAATCTTGCTGTAGCTCATTGGGCAGTGCCCCCGTGTTTGACCAAAAAAGTGGCGGCGATTATAGGCATATTCTGCCTGCGCATGCCACGCCTGGCCTGATGCAGCGGGGCGTCAGGCGGGGTGCTCACGGTACGCGGGGTGCTCCGTCTGCAATTGGTTGAGCCGGGCCAGCGGGTTCTGGCGGTAGAACAGCGACAGCTGGTGGTAGACCTGTGGGTAGGCCTGGTACAGCAGGTCGGGCCCACTGAAGAAGTACTCGCTGGCCACTGCAAAGAATTCCGCGGGGTTTTCTGCCGCATAGGGGTCGATGGCGGTTTCGGCGTCGGGGTTGGCGTCCAGCTGCCGGTTGAGGTCGTCGTAGGCGTGTTGCATGGCGCTGGCCCAGTGCTCGATCGACATGTCGCTGTGCAGGGGCGGCAGGCCATTGGCGTCGCCGTTGAGCATGTCCAGCTTGTGCGCCAGCTCGTGGATGACCAGGTTGTAGGCTTCCCAGCCACCGCTGGCCAGTACCCCGCTCCAGGCCAGGATGATCGGGCCCTGCTGCCAGGCCTCGCCGCTGTGCTCGCCGTCCCAGGCATGCTCGATGCCACTGGCATCACGGTGGCGCTGGGGGCTCTTGAAGTCGTCGGGGTAGAGGATGATTTCGTGAAAGCCCTGGTACCAGTGCAGCTCGCCCAGGTGCAGCAACGGCAACTGGGCCTGGGCTGCCAGTACCAGGCGCTGCTGGTCGTCCAGCTCCACCCCCGGCAGGCATGTCAGGTGCTTGTCCAGCAGGAACAGAATGCAGGCTTCGCGCAGCCAGTGGTCTTCGTCGTCGCTGATGCCGTCGAGCATTGGCAGGCGCTCGCGCACGGCCTGCCATTGCTGGGGCGTGATGGGGTAGCGCGCCAGGGTGCGCTTGCGCCGCCAGGCGCTGAATGACCACATGAACGTAACGCCTTGGCGGTCAGTGTGCCTTGGCCGTGCGGCCCAGGCGGGTGCGCAGCAGGCCCAGGATCATGGGCACCAGTGACAACACGATGATGCCCACCACCATCAGCGATAGGTGTTGCTTGATGAACGGCACGTTACCGAAGAAGTAACCCAGGGTGACCAGCCCACCCACCCACAGCAAGGTCCCGGCAATGCTGAACCCCAGGAAGCGGGGGTAGTGCATGTGAGCGATGCCGGCAACAAACGGGGCAAAAGTACGCAGGATGGGCAGGAAACGCGCCATGGTCACGGTCTTGCCGCCATGGCGTTCGTAGAAATCGTGGGTGCGCTGCAGGTAGTCGCGGCGGAAGATCTTGGAGTTGGGGTTGCTGAACAGACGCTCCCCGGCCGTTCGCCCGATGACGTAGTTGGTACTGTCGCCCAGGATAGCGGCGATCATCAGCAACCCGGCAAGCAGTACCGGGTCCATGCCGCCCCCCGCGGCGACGGCGCCGGCGATGAACAGCAGTGAGTCACCCGGCAGGAACGGCATGACCACCAGGCCGGTTTCGCAGAAAATCACGGCGAACAGAATGGCGTAGATCCAGGGGCCGTAATTGGTGACCAACAGGTCGAGGTACGCATCGAGATGCAGGATAAGGTCCAGCGGGTTGAAATCCATGTACAGCACCTGTGTTCTTGGTCGAAGGCTCGGTTACCTGGGAGAGGGGAAACATTTCTCACATGACAAGTAGGCCATTATACGGCGAAGTCAGGATCATGCCCGGGGAGTTTGTAGCGGCGGGTTACGACGGAAGTCGTCCTCGGCTGGCCTTGTCGCGAGCATACCCGCGCTAAGGCAACCGCAGGTCATTCCTGGCTGATGGGCAGGATGTAGTTGCGGAACTCGGTGTCCTCGCGAAACCCGATGGACTCGTAGGTCTTGTGCGCCACCTGGTTGTCGCTGCTGGTGGAAACCCGCATGCGCACGGCGTTGGTCTGGCGCGCCATCTTCTTCGCTTCGCGCATCAGGTGGTCAGCCACCAGCATGCGCCGGGAGTCTTCGGCCACATAGATGTCGTTGAGAATCCACACCCGCTTCAACGACAGTGACGAGAAGCTAGGATACAGCTGGCAGAAGCCCAGCAGCTTGGTGTCATCGTCATCGGGCAATGCAAGGTATATCACCGACTCTTCGCGCGCCAGGCGCTTGCGCAGAAAGCTGCGCGAGCTGTCGGGGTGGGGCAGTTGGCCGTAGAACTCCCGGTATTTGACGAACATCGGGGTAAGCAGGTCGAGGTGATCCAGGGTTGCCTTGATGATGCGCATGTGCGGCCCTCAGCGTCCATGTGGAAAACAGTGCAACGCCAGCAGCGTCCAAGGCCATGCTGCCCAATGCCCGGGGCAAGTGCAATGTGCCCCGCATGACAGCTTGGTTAACCTTTGCCCAGCAGGAAGTTTCCCTTCTGGCTGGCCAGGTCGTCGCTTTCCAAGCTATGCACCTCGGCTTCGTCCTTCAGGTTCACGCCCGACAACTGGCGCCGGCAGGCTTCGCGCATCAGGTACAGCAGGCGGTGCGCTGCCATGCCGTAACTCAGCCCCTCCAGGCGTACGTTGGAGATGCAGTTGCGGTAGGCGTCGGTCAGGCCTACCCGGGGGGCGTAGGTAAAGTACAGCCCCAGGCTGTCGGGTGAGCTGAGCCCCGGGCGCTCACCGATCAGCATGACCGTCATGCGCGCGCCCAGCAATTCGCCCACTTCGTCGGCCACCGCTACCCGGCCTTGTTGCACCAGCACGACCGGCGCGCAGGCCCAGCCGTCGGCGCTGGCCTGCTCTTCGAAGCGGGCCAGAAACGGCAGGGTATGGCGATGCACGGCCAAGGCCGACAAACCGTCGGCCACCACGATCGCCAGGTCGACCCCGCCGGGGTTTTGCTGGGCGTGCTGGCGCAGGGTTGCCGCCGACTCGTCGTTCAGCCGCCGCCCCAGGTCGGGCCGCTGCAGGTACTGGTGGCGGTCGCTTGCTGCGCTGTGCAGCAGCAGGCTGTGGCGGCCACGCTCGCTCAGCTGGGCAGCCAGGCCGTCAGCATCGAATGGCAGGTGCACCGCATCGCGTGCCTGGGCATGGGCATACTGGAAGTCCAGCTGCGCGCCGGTGGGCAGGCTGGTGCCGGCACGGCCCAGGGCAATGCGCGCCGGGGTGAGGTTGCGCAGGGCCAGCCAGGGGTTGTCGGCGGTAGGTGTGTGTTTGTTCATGGTCATCCTTATGCGAGCTGCGCCAATGCCTGGCGGAACGCCGGCGGCAGATTGTCACCGAAACGCACCCGGCCGTCGGCCTGGGTGAAGATGCCGGTGCGGGCCAGCCAGGCTTCGAACTCCGGCCCGGGTTTCAGGCCCAGGGTCTGGCGCGCGTACAGGGCATCATGGAACGAGGTGGTCTGGTAGTTGAGCATGATGTCGTCGGAGCCGGGGATGCCCATGATGAAGTTGATCCCGGCCACCCCCAGCAGCGTCAGCAGGGTGTCCATGTCGTCCTGGTCGGCTTCGGCATGGTTGGTGTAGCAGATGTCACAACCCATGGGCACGCCCAGCAACTTGCCGCAGAAGTGGTCTTCCAGGCCGGCACGGATGATCTGCTTGCCGTTGTACAGGTACTCCGGGCCGATGAAGCCGACCACGGTATTGACCAGAAACGGCTTGAAGTGGCGGGCGACGGCGTAGGCGCGGGTTTCACAGGTTTGCTGGTCGACACCATGGTGGGCGTTGGCCGACAGGGCGCTGCCCTGGCCGGTCTCGAAGTACATCAGGTTCTGGCCGAGGGTGCCGCGCTGCAGCGACAGGCCGGCTTCGTAGCCTTCCTGCAACACGTTGAGGTTGATGCCGAACCCGGCATTGGCGGCCTCGGTACCGGCGATGGACTGAAACACCAGGTCCAGCGGTACGCCACGGTTGACCGCCTCGATCGAAGTGGTGACGTGGGTGAGTACGCAGGCCTGGGTAGGGATGTCGTAGCGCTGGATGATGGCGTCGAGCATCTCCAGCAGTGCGCAGATGGAGGCGATGCTGTCGGTGGCCGGGTTGATGCCGATCATGGCATCGCCATTGCCGTACAGCAGGCCGTCGAGAATGCTCGCGGCAATGCCTGCCGGCTCGTCGGTGGGGTGGTTGGGCTGCAGCCGCGTCGACAGCCGCCCGCGCAGGCCCATGGTGCCGCGAAAGCGCGTGACCACGCGAATTTTCTGGGCTACCAGCACCAGGTCCTGCACGCGCATGATCTTCGACACGGCTGCGGCCATTTCCGGCGTCAGCCCAGGTGCCAGTGCCCGCAGGCTCGTCTCGTCGGCCTGCTCGCTGAGCAGCCAGTCCCGCAGGCCACCTACCGTCAGGTGGCTGACCGCGGCAAATGCCTGGGCATCATGGGTGTCGATGATCAGGCGGGTGACTTCGTCGTCCTCGTAGGGGACCAATGCCTCGCTCAAAAAGTGTGTCAGCGGGATGTTCGCCAGGGCCATCTGCGCAGCCACCCGCTCGCCATCGTTGCTGGCGGCGACGCCGGCCAAGTAGTCACCGGAACGCGCCGGGCTGGCCTTGGCCATCACCTCCTTGAGGCTGTCGAAGCGGTAGACCATCTGGCCGACCGTGTGCACGAAAGTTGCCATACAGGTTCTCCAGAGCCGCGGGCTGCCCCGCGGCAGGTGGCGATGATCAGTGCAGGGCCTGTTCGGCCTGCTGGATCGCGGCGAATTCCTCTTCCGGTGTGCCGGCTACCAGGTGGTGGCGGCTGTAGAAGGCAAAGTACGCGATCAGCACCGCATAGATCACGGCGGCGCCAATCACCACCCGCGGGTCTACCAGGAAGCCCGCGACCACCGCGATACAGGCCAGCACCAAAGCCAGGCCCGAGGTGAAGATGCCCCCCGGCGTGCGGTAGGGCCGCTCCATCTTCGGCCGACGGATCCGCAAGGTGATGTGTGCCGCCATCATCAGTACATAAGACAAGGTAGCGCCAAACACCGCCACCAGGATCAGCAGATCACCCTGGCCGGTCAGCGACAAGGCAAAACCGATGATGCCAGGGATGACCAGGGCCATCACCGGCGCCTTGCTCTTGTTGGTTTCCGACAGCTTGCGCGGCAGGTAACCGGCCCGGGACAGGGCGAAGATCTGCCGGGAATAGGCGTAGATGATCGAGAAGAAGCTGGCGATCAGCCCCGCCAGGCCCACCAGGTTGACAAAGCTGCCCATCCAGGTGGAACCACCATAGGCCTTGGCCAGGGCCTCGACCAGCGGGTTGCCGGAGGCTTTCAGGGCTTCGGAGCCCGCGCCACCTGGGCCTACCACCAGAATCAGCAAGGCAAAGGCAACCAGCACCAGCATGGCGCCGATCAGCCCGCGCGGCAGGTCGCGCTTGGGGTTCTTGGTTTCTTCAGCGGCCAGCGGCACGCCCTCCACTGCAAGGAAGAACCAGATGGCATAGGGGATGGCCGCCCACACGCCCACGTAGCCGAACGGCAGGAAGCTGCTGGCGCCTGCGGCGTCGGTAACGGCGATGTCGAACAGGTTGGCTGCATCAAAATGGGGCACCATGGCCACCAGGAACACGGCCAGTGCAATGGCCGCGACGGCGGTGATGGCAAACATCAGCTTCAACGCCTCGCCCACGCCGAAGATGTGGATGGCGATGAACACCACGTAGAACACCAGGTAGATCAGCCAACCGCCGATGCCGAACAGCGACTGGCAATAGGCGCCGATGAACGTGGCGATGGCGGCGGGGGCAATGGCGTACTCGATCAGGATCGCCGTCCCGGTCAGAAACCCGCCCCAGGGGCCGAATGCGCTGCGGGCAAAGCCGTAGCCGCCGCCGGCTGTAGGGATCATGGACGACAGTTCAGCCAGGGAGAAGCACATGCACAGGTACATGGTGGCCATCAGCAAGGTGGCCAGGAACATGCCGCCCCAGCCACCCTGGGCCAGGCCGAAGTTCCAGCCGGCATAGTCGCCGGAAATCACGTACGCCACACCCAGGCCGACCAGCAAAACCCAGCCTGCGGCGCCCTTTTTCAGTTCACGATGCTGGAAATAGTCGGAGCCGACCTTTTCGAAATCGACGGAAGAGCCTGCCGGCGAGCCGGCGGAATGATCGCTTGGCATAATTTCACCTTTCAAAAAAAAGCGGCAAGCGGCAAGCCATGAGCTGCAAGACAAAGCGAACAGCGCCTGGCTCGCCATCTTCTTCAGCTTGGAGCTCGCTGATTGAATTTATGTGGTTGTTATCAGTGGCGAGCGTTGAGCCACGAAGATCACTAGCAAACTTCTAGCCAGAAGCGAGCAACAGGGGCAGCCATGATGCGGTCCGCCCCTCTTGCCGCTTGTAACTTGCAGCTTGCAGCTGCGCCTTTAGAAGAAGCCCAGCGGGTTGATGTCGTAGCTCACCAGCAGGTTTTTGGTTTGCTGGTAGTGGTCGAGCATCATCTTGTGCGTTTCACGGCCAACACCCGACTTCTTGTAGCCGCCGAACGCCGCGTGCGCCGGGTACAGGTGGTAGCAGTTGGTCCAGACACGGCCAGCCTTGATCCCGCGGCCCATGCGGTAGGCGCGGTTGATGTCGCGGGTCCACACCCCGGCACCCAGGCCAAACTCGGTATCGTTGGCAATCGCCAAGGCCTCCGCCTCATCCTTGAACGTGGTCACGCTGACCACCGGCCCGAAGATTTCCTCCTGGAACACGCGCATCTTGTTGTTGCCTTTGAGCAACGTCGGCTGGATGTAGTAACCGGTGGCCAGCGAGCCCTCCAGTTTTTCCACCTTGCCGCCGGTCAGCAGCTCGGCGCCTTCCTTCTGGGCGATGTCGAGGTACGACAGGATCTTCTCGAACTGCTGCTGGGAGGCCTGTGCGCCGACCATGGTGTCGGTGTCCAGTGGGTCGCCGCGCTTGATCTGCAGCACCTTCTTCATCACCACTTCCATGAACTGCGGGTAGATCGACTCCTGCACCAGTGCCCGCGACGGGCAGGTGCACACCTCGCCCTGGTTGAAGAACGCCAGCACCATGCCTTCGGCGGCCTTGTCGATGAAGCTCGGCTCGGCCTGCATGATGTCTTCGAAATAGACGTTCGGCGACTTGCCGCCCAGTTCGACGGTGGAGGGGATGATGTTTTCGGCTGCGCATTTCATGATGTGCGAGCCCACCGGGGTAGAGCCGGTGAAGGCAATCTTGGCGATGCGCTTGCTGGTGGCCAGCGCCTCGCCGGCCTCGCGGCCAAAGCCTTGCACCACGTTGAGCACGCCCTTGGGCAGCAGGTCGCCGATCAGCTCGACCAGTACGGTGATGCCCAGCGGCGTTTGTTCAGCAGGCTTGAGCACTACGCAGTTGCCGGCCGCCAGCGCCGGGGCCAGCTTCCATGCGGCCATCAGGATCGGGAAGTTCCAGGGAATGATCTGACCGACCACGCCCAGTGGCTCGTGAATGTGGTAGGCAACGGTGTTTTCGTTGATCTCGGCAGCGCCGCCTTCCTGGGCGCGTATGCAGCCGGCGAAGTAGCGGAAGTGGTCCACTGCCAACGGGATGTCGGCGTTCAGGGTTTCGCGGATTGGCTTGCCGTTGTCCCAGGTTTCGGTAATGGCCAGCACTTCGAGGTTCTGCTCGATGCGGTCGGCGATTTTCAGCAGCACGTTGGAGCGGTCCTGCACCGAAGTGCGGCCCCAGGCATCGGCAGCCGCGTGTGCAGCGTCCAGGGCTTTGTCGATGTCTTCGGCAGTGGAGCGCGGGAAGTCGGCAATCGGCTGGCCGTCCACCGGGGACGTGGTGGTGAAGTACTCACCCTTTACCGGAGGAACGAACTCACCACCGATGTAGTTGCCGTAGCGGCTCTTGAAGGAAACCTTCGCGCCTTCGGTACCGGGATGTGCGTAACGCATGGTGTGTCTCCTGGCTATTGTGTTTGTGTGGAGTTACCAAGCGTAGAGCAAAGCGCGGGCCACTGTGCCTTGGCTCAATAAAATCAATGGCTTGCGCCAGTACTTGGATGTTGCAGCCTGGCCCTTGTACCACGGGCGGTACGGTTGGGCATGACACTGTGTACCGTTTACGGCACAACGTTGGGCCGCTGCATTGCAAACCCCTGCACGGTGGAGGATGCTGGGGCGATGCACTCATCTGCGGAGCACAACAACAATGCAGAGCAACCCGTTCACCCGCCACGCCCGGCAAGTGCACACGGTGGCCCACGGCGGCGCCAGCGAGGGTGGCGGCGACCCGTCCATCGCTCGCTCCTGGCTGCGTTGCCTGGAGGACTATCACCTCGACCCGGCACTGATCGAGGCCCCGGTGGTGCTGGAGCATGGCCGCCTGCAGGAGAGCCGCGAGCGCCTGCGCCAGGTACTGCAAATTGCCGAGCACGAGATGAACAGCCTGCACCAGCAGCTCTCGGGTGCCGGCCACGCGGTGCTGCTCACCGACGCACGCGGGGTGATCCTCAACTGCGTCACCGCGCCTGCCGAGCGGCGCAGTTTCGAGCGCGCCGGGCTGTGGCTGGGCGCCGACTGGAGCGAAGCCCGGGAGGGCACCAACGGCATTGGCACCTGCCTGGTCGAGCGCCAGGCGCTGACCATTCACCAGCATGAACATTTCCGTGGGCGGCACACCGGGCTGACCTGCTCGGCAAGCCCCGTGTTCGACCCCCACGGCCAGTTGCTGGCGGTGCTCGACGTCTCGTCAGCGCGGCCCGATGTTTCGCGCCAAAGCGAATTCCACACCATGGCCATGGTCACCCTGTCGGCCAAGATGATCGAGAGTTGCTATTTCCTGCGCCAGTTCGAGCAGTACTGGCTGCTGCGTTTTCATGTACAGGCCGAATCGGTCGGGCTGTTCAGCGAAGGGCTGCTGGCGGTGGAGGGTGATGGGCGCATCTGCGCTGCCAACCAGAGCGCGCTCAACCTGCTGGGGCGCGTGCGCGGGGGCGTAGTCGGCCAGTCACTGGAAGACTTTTTCACCTGCCGCCACGACGACGTATTCAGCCGAGCCACCCCGGGCGGCAGTGCGGTGTGGCCGCTGCACACCGTCGATGGCCGGTTGGTGTTTGCCAGCCTGCGTGGTCAGGCGCCCGCGCCGGTGTGGTCGGTGCCTGCGGCTCAGCCGCTGCCGGTGCCCGAGGTGCAGCCGCAGGTGTGCCTGCTGGACCCTGCGTTGCAGAACCACTTCCGCCGTAGCGTGCGGGTGTTCGAGCGCAATGTGCCGTTGCTGCTGCGCGGGGAGACCGGTTGCGGCAAAGAGGCCTTTGCCCTCGCCGTGCACCAGGCCAGCGGGCGGTGCGACAAACCGTTCGTGGCCATCAACTGCGCGTCCATCCCCGAAAGCTTGATCGAAAGCGAGCTGTTCGGTTACCGGGGCGGCAGTTTCACCGGCGCACGCAAGGAAGGCATGCGCGGCAAGCTGCTGCAGGCCGATGGCGGCACCTTGTTGCTGGACGAGATTGGCGACATGCCGCTGGACCTGCAGACTCGCCTGCTGCGGGTGCTGGAGGAACGCCAGGTGGTGCCGATTGGCGGCGAGCCCCAGGCGGTGGACGTGCGGATCATCAGCGCCACTCACCGTGACTTGCTGCAACGGGTGGAGCAGGGCACCTTCCGCGAAGACCTCTACTACCGCCTCAATGGCCTGGAGGTAGCACTGCCTGCGGTACGCGAGCGCAGCGACAAGGCCCAGTTGCTGGACTTCTTGTTCCGCGAGGAGGCCAAAGGCCAGTTGATCGACATCGCACCCTGCGCGCGCCAGGCGCTGCTGGCTTTCGCCTGGCCCGGCAACGTGCGGCAGATGCGTAACGTGCTGCGCACCCTGGTAGCGCTGTGCGAGCACACCCACATCGCTTTTGCCGATCTCCCCGGCATCATCCGCGAGGGCTCGCCCCTGCGTGCAGGTGCTGGCTTGCCCGCGTCAGGGCCCGACGCCCTGAAAGATGCCGAATGCCAAACACTCCTGGCTGCCCTGCAAGCAAAACACTGGCACCTCACCCGGGTAGCCGAGTACCTGGGCATCAGCCGCAATACCCTGTACCGGAAACTGCGCAAGCACAACCTCAACCGGCCAGCCTGAGCGAAACAGCGGGTGCGATTTATCGCGCCCTGGGCTACCCTGCCTCGATGTTTTGCGAGGTCGACCATGCATATTCACATTCTCGGTATTTGCGGCACCTTCATGGGCTCGCTGGCGGTGCTGGCCAAGGAACTTGGCCACCGCGTCACGGGCTCCGACGCCAATGTCTATCCGCCCATGAGCACCCAGCTCGAAGCCCAGGGCATCGAGCTGACCCAGGGCTACGACCCTGCGCAACTCGACCCGGCGCCAGACCTTGTGGTCATCGGCAACGCCATGTCCCGCGGCAACCCGGCAGTGGAGTACGTGCTGAACAAGGGCCTGCCCTATGTGTCTGGCCCGCAGTGGCTGGCCGACCATGTGCTGCAGGGGCGCTGGGTACTGGCGGTAGCGGGTACCCACGGCAAGACCACCACCAGCAGCATGCTGGCCTGGGTGCTGGAACACGCTGGCATGAGCCCGGGTTTCCTGATTGGCGGCGTGCCGCAGAATTTCTCGGTGTCGGCCCGCTTGGGCGCGACGCCCTTCTTCGTGGTAGAGGCTGACGAATACGACAGCGCGTTCTTCGACAAACGCTCCAAGTTCGTGCATTACCACCCACGCACCGCCATCCTCAACAACCTGGAATTCGACCACGCAGATATCTTCCCGGACCTGGCGGCCATCGAGCGGCAGTTCCATCACCTGGTGCGCACCATCCCCAGCGAAGGCCTGGTGATTCACCCCACCTCCGAACAGGCGCTGGAGCGGGTGATCGGCATGGGTTGCTGGACGCCGGTACAGACCACGGGCGATGGCGGGCAGTGGCAGGCGCGCCTGCTCAGCCCGGACGGCTCGCGCTTCGAGGTGCTGTTCGAAGGCCAGGTGCAGGGCGTGGTGGACTGGGCCCTGACTGGCCAGCACAACGTGGCCAATGCCCTGGCTACCCTGGCGGCAGCGCGCCATGTGGGCGTGGTGGCCGCCATGGGTATCGAAGGCCTCAGCGCATTCAAAAGCGTTAAACGGCGCATGGAAAAGGTCGCTGAAGTCCAGGGTGTAACCCTCTACGACGACTTCGCCCATCACCCTACTGCCATCGCCACCACCCTGGACGGCCTGCGCAAGCGGGTAGGCGAGGCGCCGGTCATTGCGGTGATCGAGCCACGCTCCAATTCCATGAAGCTGGGTGCTCACCGCGACGGCCTGCCCGAAAGCGTCAATGATGCCGACCAGGTCATCTGGTACGCGCCTGCCAACCTGGGCTGGGACCTGGCGGGCACCGCTGCGCAGTGCACGATACCGAGCATGGTGGCGGGTAGCATCGAGGCAATCATCGAGCAGATTAAGGGCCAGGCCCGCCCAGGTACCCACGTGGTGATCATGAGCAACGGCGGCTTTGGCGGCCTGCACGGCAAACTGGCAGAGGCCCTGAAGTGAGCGGGCCGCAGCGCATCACCCTGGCCATGACGGGGGCCTCGGGCGCTCAGTATGGCCTGCGCCTGCTCGACTGCCTGGTGCGCGAGGACCGCGAGGTGCATTTTCTGATCTCCAAGGCCGCACAACTGGTGATGGCCACCGAGACCGACGTGCTGCTGCCGGCCAAGCCTCAGGCCATGCAGGCGTTCCTTACCGAGTACACTGGCGCCGCCGCCGGGCAGGTGCGGGTGTACGGCAAGGAAGACTGGATGTCGCCGGTTGCGTCGGGCTCCGGCGCGCCCGCTGCCATGGTGGTAGTGCCCTGTTCGACGGGCACGTTGTCTGCCATTGCAACTGGCGCCTGCAACAACCTGATCGAGCGGGCTGCCGATGTGACCCTCAAGGAGCGTCGCCAGCTGATCCTGGTGCCGCGCGAAGCGCCGTTCTCCACCATTCACTTGGAGAACATGCTCAAGCTCTCGCAGATGGGCGCGGTGATTTTGCCTGCCGCGCCCGGGTTCTATCACCAGCCGCAGACCATCGATGACCTGGTGGACTTTGTGGTGGCGCGCATTCTCAACCTGCTGGACATCCCGCAGGACATGCTGCCGCGCTGGGGTGAGCATCACCTTGGGGTGGATGATTGAAACGAGCGTTGGCCTGCATGATGGCAGTGGCTGCGCTGGGCGGCTGCGCCACGGTGCGTACACTGGATGCGAATGTACCTGGGGCCCCGGTGGTGTACGCCGGGGCCCGGCTGGACTGGTACGTGATCAATGGCGGCTGCTGCCCGCGGGAACGCTTTGGTGCTGACGCACCCCAGTTCGCAAAGGCCGACCTTGTGCCCAGCATGCTCCTCGATACCCTGCTGCTGCCACTGTCCCTGCTGACCGCAGCGGGTGTCGAGTACAGGGCCTCGGGCGGCCTTTGACGGCTACGGCCTGCCCAGCTTTCGCAGTTCGTCCGATTCGACGATGCGCACCCCGTCCTGTTCTTCCAGCGCCAGGCGCCACAGCGCCCTGGCTAAGGTGCAGGCCTCGATACCCCGGTATTTGCCCGGTATCAGCTTGGAAAACGGCGCTGCGAGTTTTTCTGTAAGCCGCGGTTGGCTGCGCTCGCCCAGCAGCAGGGAGGGGCGCACGATGGTGAGCTGTGGCCAGTCCTGGGCCTTCAATGCTTCCTCCATCTCGCCCTTGACCCGGTTGTAGAAAATCGAGGATTTCGGGTCTGCGCCCAGCGCGCTGATCACCAACAGGTGCCGGGCGCCCATTTCTCGCGCCCGCTTGCTGAAGGCCACTACCATGTCCAGGTCCACTGCCCTGAAGGCAGACTCGGAGCCCGCCTGTTTCAGCGTGGTACCCAGGCAGCAATAGGCGATGTCGACACGCCCACCCAGCTGTGGCAAGAACACCGCCGGGTCGCCGACGGGGTTCTCCAGGTGCGGATGTTCGGCCAATGGCCGCCGGGTCGGGGCCAGCACCCGGGTGATGGTCGGCTCGTTGAGCAGGCGGTCGAGCAGGTGTTCACCGGTCAGGCCGGTCGCTCCGGCAAGCAGGACATGCTGAGGCGTCAAGTACATGATGTCTCTCCCTTGTTACACCCAAGCTTAGTGGTTGCGCGGCGTTTTTGCCTGCGCCCCCACCTTGGCATGGGTGGCATTGCGCAAGGCTTCTTCGGCTTGCTGGCTGCGCAGCCGCTGCCAGTGTTCCAGCACCTTAGGCGGCGCCCACAGCTGCGGTTCAGACGCCTCGAAGCCTTCCCTTCGTTCCCGTTCGGCAACACTGCCACGCGCCAGTTCAAACGCCTGTTTCAGGTCGTCGGTCTGGTTCAGTGCCTGGGCGAACAGGGCATCGCCAAAGTAGGTGAAGTCGGCCTCTTCCGAACAACCGAACGACACCCGGTCAGCCCGCGCTGCGGTCATGATCACGGTGCGCTCGTCCTTCAGGCCGGCGATGTAGCCACCGGAATAGCAGGCAGAGATGACGATTACCTTGTCCCGGTCCTTGAGCGGTGCCAGGGCGCTGGCCAGCTCGTCGGCAGACAGGTCCGCCAGCTGCAGCCGTGGCTGGTCCAGCACCAGCTGGTGATCCTCGCTGCCGTGGCTGGTCAGGTAGATGAACAGCAGGTCTTGCGGGCCGCTGCGTTCTGCCAGTGCCTGGGCGGCGCGGGTAATGCTCTGGCGGGTGGCCATGGGGCGTGTGGCCATGAAGTCGCGGTGATTGACCAGGGTTACCTGGCCACGGGCACCGAAGCGTACCTTCAGCAGGTTGCTGACGTAGTCGGCCTCACGCAGGAACACGCTCTGCTGCCCGTCGCCGGCCACCACCAGGCTGTACAGCTGGATGGGCGCCAGCGAGCGCGGCACTGCCGCCAGCGCTTCGTCCAGCAGCCGGCCCTGGTTGAGCAGGGCGAGGTCGAGAGGGTCGGGCAGCAGCTTGCCGTGCTGGTCGCGCACGCGCACGCCATTGGCCCAGACCCCGCTTTGCACCTGGCCGTTGGCCAAGGTCAGGCGCCCTTGGCCGTGGTAGGCATCGTTGAGCAGGTTACCCACGTACTGGCTGCCATCGGCCAGTTGCAGGCTGCCGTGGCCAGACATGCGCCAGTCGACGAAGGCGCCTTTGTAATGGCTGCCATCGCTGCCGAGCATTTCGCCTTCGCCCACCAGCGCACCGTCCTTGAACTGGCCGATCCACACATCACCGTCGGCATTTTCGTAGCGGCCCCGGCCTTCCAGGCGGTTGTCCTTGAATTCACCGATGTACTGCTCGCCGTCGACGCTGTCGTAAGTACCGGTGCCTTGCAATTGGCCGTCCACGAAGCGCCCGCTGAACTGGTTGCCGCTGGCGTCGCTGCGTACCCCGGCGCCGTTGGGTTTGCCTTTGGCGAACAGGCCTTGGTAGCGGCTGCCGTCGGCCAGCTCCAGCTGGCCGGCGCCTTCGTACTGGTCGTCCTTGAACTGGCCACGGTAGGTCTGGTCGGCCTGCTTGAGGGTGCCTTCACCGTCACGGCGTCCGTGGCGGAAGGTGCCGGCGTAATGGCTGCCGGGGGTGATCAGGTCGCCCAGGCCTTCGAACAGGCCATCCTTGAACTGGCCACGGTACACCTCACCGTTCTGGCCATGCCATTCACCCTGGCCGTGCCACTGGCCATTCTTGAAGGTGCCGGCGTACCAGCTGCCGTTGGGGTAGTCGATGCGCCCTTCGCCCTGCAGAAGGCCATCGACCACCTGGCCTCGGTAGCGGCCGCCGTCGGGCAGGCGCGCATCTGGCGGCAACAGGGATTCGCCATCGCCACAAGCGGTAAGCAGCAGAAGCAAGGTAAAAGGCAGCAGTGGACGCATGGCGATGACCGGGCAATAAGTTTGCCGAGTATGACGCAGATTGGGTGAGCGACGGTAGGAGGGAGGGAGGGCTTGAAGGTGCCCGCCCTGATGATTTTTCCGCCTGTGAACCCGAGCGCCGCCCGCTCCTACACTGGAATAATTGCCCACAAAAATGTAGGAGCGAGCGCAGCTCGCGATGGGCTGCGTAGCAGCCCCAGTCCATCAGGCGCTGCGCAAAAACGCCAGCATGCTGCGATTCACCGCTTCGGCAGCTTCCATCTGCACCATGTGGCCAGCCTCAGGCACCAGCAGCACTTCAACATCGAGGCCTTCGGCATGGCTGGCCGGGATGATCGCGTCCTTGCCGCCCCAGATCACCAGCGCCGGCTGCTGGGCAAGTACATGGCGCAGGTCGTGGCGCTGGGTATCGCCCTCGGCAAGGCCCGAAGCCAGCTGGCGCAAGGCACCGTCCACGCCCTCCAGCCGCTTGAACTTGAGCATGTCCTCCAGCATCTGCCGGGTCACCAGCGCCGGGTCGGCGAACAGCTGAGCCATTTGCGGTTTCAGGGCATTGCGGTTGGCGGCAGCCACAAAGCCTTGCAGGTACTGCCCATTGATACGCTCGCCCAGGCCCACGCTGGCGATCAGGCTCAGGCTTGCCACCCGCTGCGGGGCCATGCGCGCAATGTTCAGGCACACTGCGCCGCCCATCGAGTGGCCAGCCAGGTGAGCCTTGGCGATGCCCAGGTGGTCAAGCAAGGCCAACACGGTTTCGGCCAGCTCATCCAGGTCGCCGCGTTGCAGGGCTTTGGCCGACTCGCCGTGGCCCGGCAGGTCGAGTGCGATCACCCGGCGCTCGGCGGCCAGGGCGGGGTGGTTGAACAACCAGTTGTTGAGGTCGCCGCCAAAGCCGTGCACCAGCACCAGCGGCGTACCCCCTTCGCCCAGCTCGAACCAGCGCAGCAGTTGCCCGGCCACCTCGGCCTTTTGCGGGGCGGGCCCCTGGGCCTGGTCGGCGTTGCCCTCTGCGACGAACTCGGCCTGGAACCGCTGCACCACGGCATCGATTGCGGCCTCGTCAGCCTCGCCTTCGACCACCACCGCCAGCAGCGCCCCCACCGGCAGGGTTTCATCGGGTTTGGCCACCACGCGGCGCAGCACCCCGCTGAAAGGCGCCTCGACGCTGCTGCTGATCTTGTCGGTCTCCACGTCCAGCACTTCATCGCCCTTGCTGATCGGGTCACCTTCCTGCTTGAGCCAGGTGTCCACCCGGCCTTCGGTCATCGACAGGCCCCACTTGGGCATGGTCAGGGTATGGATCTGGCTCATGCGGCGCTCCTTTTCGCGTCGATCACCTTGCGTACGGCGGCCTCGACCTTGGCTGCGTCAGGGATGTACAGGTCTTCCAGCGCATCGGAGAACGGCACGGGGGTATGCGGTGCGGTCACCATCTCGATCGGCCCCTTGAGTGCGGCAAACGCCTTTTGTGCTACGAGCGCGCTGATGTCGGTGGCCACGGAACAACGCGGGTTGGCTTCGTCGATGACGACCAGGCGCCCGGTTTTTTCCACGCTTTCCAGAATGCTGTCCTCGTCCAGCGGGCTGGTGGTGCGCAGGTCCAGTACCTCGCAGTCGATCCCCTGGCGGGCCAGGTTGTTGGCAGCTTCCAGTGCCACATGGACCATGCGGCCGTAGGTCACCAGGGTCACATCGTCACCGTCGCGCAGGTAGTTGGCCTCGCCGAACGGTACGCTGTACACCTCTTCCGGCACCTCGCCCTGCAGGCTGTACAGCAGCTTGTGCTCGCAGAAGATCACCGGGTCGTTGTCGCGAATGGCCTGGATCAACAGGCCCTTGGCGTCGTAGGGCGAAGACGGGCACACCACCTTCAGCCCGGGAATGTGCGTCCACAGCGAGGTGAGCATTTGCGAGTGCTGGGCAGCGGCACGCAGCCCGGCACCGTACATGGTGCGCATCACCAGGGGGGTGACCGCCTTGCCACCGAACATGTAGCGAAACTTCGCGGCCTGGTTGAGTATCTGGTCCAGGCAGCAGCCGGCGAAGTCGACGAACATCAGCTCGCAGACCGGGCGCAGGCCCTGGGTCGCGGCGCCCACCGCCGCCCCCACATAGCCAAGCTCGGACAAGGGCGCGTCCAGCACCCGCCCGGGGAACTGGTGGTACAGGCCTTTGGTAACCCCCAGTACGCCGCCCCAGGCGTCATCCTCGCCCGGCGCGCCGGCGCCGCCGGCGACGTCTTCGCCAATGATGAAAACACTCTCGTCGCGGCGCATTTCCTGGGCCAGGGCTTCGTTGATGGCTTGCTGGTAGCTGATCTTTCTTGCCATGGTGATTCTCCTGTCGTTCTTGTTATGGGCAGCTCAGGGGTAGGCGACGTAGACGTCGGTCAGCAGGTCGGCAGGTTGCGGTTTGGGGTCGGCCTTGGCGCGCTGCACGGCGTCCTCGATCAGGTCTTCGATGCGCGCATCGATAGCGTCAAGTTGTGCGGTGCTCAGCCAACCGGCCCGCGTGGTCTTATCGCGAAATTGCATCAGGCAGTCGCGGGTCTCGCGCAGGTTCTTTACCTCGTCGGGCGCACGGTAGGTTTGTGCGTCGCCTTCGAAGTGGCCGTAGTAGCGGGTGAGCTTCATCTCGACCAGCGAGGGGCCCTGGCCACTGCGGGCCCGTTCGACGGCGGCGCCGGCAGCTTCGTGTACGGCAAAGAAGTCGAAGCCATCGATGGTCACCCCTGGCATGCCGAAGCCTGCGGCGCGGTCGGCAATGTGCTTGCAGGCCACCGACCAGTTCGAGGCGGTGGCTTCGGCATAGCCGTTGTTCTCGGCCACGAAGATGCAGGGCAGCTTCATGATCGCGGCCATGTTCATGGCCTCGAACACTGCACCCTCGTTGGAGCCACCGTCGCCAAAAAACACCACCGCCACATCGTCACGCCCCTTGATCTTGGCCGCCAGCGCGGCGCCGACCACAAGCGGTGCGCCTGCGCCGACGATGCCGTTGGCCCCGAGCATGCCTTTGCCCAGGTCGGCAATGTGCATCGAACCGCCCTTGCCGCCGCACACACCGGTCTTCTTGCCGTAGATCTCGGCCATCATGCCGTACACATCCACGCCCTTGGCGATGCAGTGGCCATGGCCACGGTGGTTGGAGGCGATGCAGTCGCTGTCGCGCAAGTGCGCCATGACGCCGGCTGCCGAGGCTTCCTCGCCGGCATAAAGGTGGACAAAGCCGGGTATCTCGCCGGTGGCGAATTCGACATGCAGGCGTTCTTCGAACGCGCGGATGGTGCGCATCACCTCGTAGGCATGCAGCAGTTGTTCGGTGCTCAGTTGATTGGACATGTTGTTGTTCTCCGGGGTGTCTCAACGGTTCACAGCGTGCAGGCCCATCGCACGTGCTTGCCTGGGCTGGAGCAAGGCCGGTGCCAGCTTTGTGCGGGCTGCCGGAAAGGCCCGTTGCAGAGGGGCCGTGCATGCATTTCGCGATCAGGCTGGCCAGGCAGGCTGAGACGCCCGGTGCCGGCGCGCGGCTGCGGCCGGTGAGACGTTGAGACGCTGCGTCTCACGCCTGCCGATAATCACCCCGTGCTTGTCGGGGCATGCCAGCGGGCGCTTAATGGCCCAACAACCATAAAAAGCTGTAACGAGAACCGGAGGGCCTGAATGCTTGCCGCGAACTCCCGAGCCCATGTCGACTGCGTCAGCCGGGTGCTGAAAAATGCCGACCGCCTGCCCCAGGCGCCGGTGCCACCGCTGATCCTGGACTCATGGCGCCGCTCCATGGAGCTATACCGCCTTGACCCTGCCTCCCAACAAGGGCCGCGGGTGCTTTCACCCAGCCTGCTGAACGAATGCCGCGAGCGTGCCGAGCTGTTTTTGCGCATTGCCAGCGATGCGGTGGCACGCCTGCATGAACGGGTGCGTGGCGCCGACTACTGTGTGCTGCTGACCGATGCCCAGGGCCGTACCATCGACTACCGTGTCGAGTCAGCCATCCGCAAGGACTGCCGCAAGGCCGGGCTCGACCTGGGCACCTGCTGGTCGGAGGGCGTGGAGGGCACCTGCGGGGTGGCCGCGGTGCTGACCAGCAGGGCCCCGGTCACGGTGCACAAGCGCGACCACTTTCGTGCGGCCTTCATCGGCCTGACGTGCACGGCGGCGCCGGTGTTTGACCCGCAAGGCGAGTTGCTGGGCGTACTGGATGTATCCGCCCTGCAGTCGCCGGATGACCGTCGCAGCCAGCACCTGATTCGCCAACTGGTGGAGCAGACCGCGCGCGAGATCGAGAACGCGGTATTCATGCACAGCGCGCAGGGGCACTGGGTGATGCGTGCCCATGGCACCCCGGGCTACGTGGAAAGCCAGCCCGACTACCTGCTGGCCTGGGACGCCGATGGGCGCCTGCAGGCGCTCAACAGCCTGGCACGAGAGCACCTGGCGCAAAGGCTTGGGCGCTTGCCGGCGCACATCGGCGAGCTGTTCGACCCTGGGCAGCTGCGGCGTGTCAGTGCTTCCAGCGCCCAGCGCCTGCCAGGCCTTGCCGGGCTGTACGGCCGGGTCAGCCCGCCCCAGCGCCGCACGCCTGCGCGTGCCGTGCAGCAAGGCCAGGACGCGCGTATCGAGCAGCACCTGCAGTTGGCCACGCGGGTCAAGGACTGTGGCCTGGCAATACTGGTGCTGGGCGAGACGGGGGCTGGCAAGGAAGTGTTCGCCCGCCAGTTGCATCGCCTGAGCCGGCGCCACGAAGGGCCGTTCGTGGCCCTTAACTGTGCGGCCATTCCGGAAAGCCTGATCGAGAGCGAACTGTTCGGGTATACGGCGGGGGCGTTTACCGGGGCTTCCAGCAAAGGGATGCAGGGGCTGTTGCAGCAGGCCGACGGCGGCACGTTGTTCCTCGATGAAATCGGCGACATGCCCCTCACCCTGCAAACCCGCCTGTTACGTGTGCTGGCAGACGGCGAAGTGGCGCCCTTGGGTGCGGCGCGGCGTGAGCACGTGGACATCCAGGTGATCTGCGCGACGCACCGGGATCTGGCAGCGAGGGTGGAGCAGGGCCAGTTCCGGGAGGACCTCTATTTCCGCCTGGCCAACGCCAGCTTCGCGCTGCCGCCGCTGCGTGAGCGTGATGACCTGCTGGGGTTGATCCACCAGATGCTGAGTGAAGAAGCGGCCGGCTGCAGTACCGACGCCGTGTTGGCCAATGATGCGCTGCAAGCGCTATTGGGGTACCGCTGGCCTGGGAACCTGCGGCAGTTGCGCCAGGTGCTGCGCTACGCCTGTGCAGTGAGTGAAGGCGGGCACATCCGGATGAAAGACCTGCCCCAGGCGCTGCAACACGACCCCCCTGTTGCAGATGCCCCAGGGGTATCGTGCCCCGCCCGGCAGTTGCTGCTCGATGCCTTGATTCGTCACCGCTGGAAGCCGGCTGAAGCGGCGCGGGCATTGGGCATATCGCGCGCGACGCTGTATCGGCGCGTACATGAACACCACATCGAAATGCCGCGGATGAAGGGGTAAGCACACGCCCGGACAGGCCATAAAAAACCCCGGCACCAGGGCCGGGGTTGTTGAACATCACACTACGCGATCAATCCTGGTTGGCCAGTTTGTGCTCGAGGTAGTGAATGTTGACGCCGCCGTTGCAGAAGCCTTCATCACGCACCAGGTCGCGGTGCAGCGGGATGTTGGTCTTGATGCCATCGACGACGATTTCGTCCAGGGCATTGCGCATACGGGCCATGGCCTCGTCGCGGTCCTTGCCCCAGGTGATCAGCTTGCCGATCAGCGAATCGTAGTTCGGCGGTACCGAGTAGCCGCTGTACAGGTGCGAATCGACACGTACGCCGTTGCCGCCGGGTGCGTGGAAGTGTTTCACCGTGCCTGGGCTCGGGATGAACTTCTTCGGGTCTTCGGCGTTGATCCGGCATTCCAGCGAATGGCCGTGGACCACGATATCTTCCTGGCGGAACGACAGCTTGTTGCCAGCGGCGATGCTCAGCATCTCCTTGACGATGTCGACACCGGTGACCATTTCCGAAACCGGGTGCTCAACCTGTACGCGGGTGTTCATCTCGATGAAGTAGAAGCGACCGTCTTCATACAGGAACTCGAAAGTACCCGCACCGCGGTAGCCGATCTCGATGCACGCGTCCACGCAGCGCTTGAACACTTCCTGGCGGGCTTTCTCGTCGATGCCCGGGGCCGGCGCTTCTTCCAGTACCTTCTGGTGACGGCGCTGCAGCGAGCAGTCACGGTCGCCCAGGTGGATGGCGTTGCCCTGGCCGTCCGACAGCACCTGCACTTCAACGTGGCGCGGGTTGGTCAGGAACTTCTCCAGGTACACCATCGGGTTGCCGAAGGCAGCACCGGCTTCGGTACGGGTGAGCTTGGCCGAGGCAATCAGGTCCTCTTCCTTGTGCACCACGCGCATGCCGCGACCACCACCGCCACCAGCGGCCTTGATGATCACCGGGTAGCCGACGTCACGGGCAATGGCCAGGGCCATTTCTTCGTCTTCTGGCAGCGGGCCATCGGAGCCCGGCACTGTAGGTACGCCGGTCTTGATCATGGCGTCCTTGGCCGAAACCTTGTCGCCCATCAGGCGAATGGTGTCAGCTTTGGGGCCGATGAAGGCGAACCCGGATTTTTCCACCTGTTCGGCGAAGTCGGCGTTTTCCGCCAGGAAGCCGTAGCCCGGGTGGATCGCCGTGGCGCCGGTGACTTCGGCGGCCGCGATGATTGCCGGAATATGC
Organism: Pseudomonas sp. S32; assembly: GCF_016648095.1. Lineage (NCBI taxonomy): Bacteria > Pseudomonadati > Pseudomonadota > Gammaproteobacteria > Pseudomonadales > Pseudomonadaceae > Pseudomonas > Pseudomonas sp. S32. The sequence continues at coordinate 11,295 of NZ_JACVVF010000010.1, read as the reverse complement.
AGGTAGGAATCCTTGGACGATGCAGGGCCGATGCAGACCGACTCGTCTGCCAGGCCCAGGTGCATCAGTTCACGGTCGGCGGTGGAGTGCACCGCGACGGTCTTGATGCCCAGCTCTTTGCAGGCACGCAGGATCCGCAGGGCAATTTCCCCACGGTTGGCGATCAGGACTTTTTCGAGCTTCCCAGACATCGTTGGCTCTCCGCGATTCAAACGACGGTGAACAGCGGCTGGTCGAACTCAACCGGCTGGCCGTCTTCTACCAGGATGGCGTCGATCACACCGCCGATTTCGGCTTCGATGTGGTTCATCATCTTCATGGCTTCGACGATGCACAGGGTGTCGCCTTTTTTCACGGTCTGGCCAACTTCAGCGAAGTTCGGCGAGGTCGGCGAAGGCTTGCGGTAGAAGGTGCCGACCATTGGCGAGCGGACCACGGTGCCTTTCAGGGCAGGGGCAGCAGCAGCGGCTTCAGCAACCGGGGCCGCGGCGGCTGCCGGGGCGGCTACTGGGGCAGCAGCCATTGGCGCAGGTGCGTAGAACTGCTGGGCAGCCGGGGTCTTGCTGTGACGGCTGATACGGACAGACTCTTCGCCTTCCTTGATCTCCAGCTCGTCGATGCCAGACTCTTCCAGCAGCTCGATCAGTTTCTTGACTTTACGGATATCCATTAATCATCAACTCCCAAAGGTTCGGTCAGGGGGCGAAAGGTAAAAACGTGTCGACACGTTTCTCTCGACCCTGGCCACCGAGGCCAGGGTTTTCATTATTTGGGCTGTGCGTTGGCAGCCAGTTGTTCCAGCGCAGACTCCAGGGCCAGCCGATAACCGCTGGCGCCCAGGCCGCAGATCACACCCACTGCAACGTCGGAAAAGTAGGAGTGATGGCGGAACGGTTCGCGTTTGTGCACGTTGGACAGGTGCACTTCGATGAATGGGATGCTCACCGCAAGCAACGCGTCACGTAATGCGACACTTGTATGGGTGAACGCCGCCGGATTGATCAGGATGAAGTCCACACCCTCATTGCGCGCCGCGTGAATGCGCTCGATCAGTTCGTATTCGGCATTGCTCTGCAAATACTGCAAATGGTGGCCCGCTGCACGGGCGCGTTGCTCCAGGTCCTGGTTGATCTGGGCCAGGGTCACGGCGCCGTAGTGGCCAGGCTCGCGGGTACCGAGCAGGTTCAGGTTGGGGCCGTGAAGCACCAGTAGCGTTGCCATCTGCGGATTCCTTGGATTTGTAGGGCAATTCGACACAGCGCGGCGAGTGTGCCGTAAAGGGGTACCAAGTGTCCAGTTCCCCGAAATAGCCAGCACGATGCCCGAGGTTCGCGCGAAGTATGTGACCAGATGTTTGGATCCGGTCACTCAGCGCAGGTTTGCGCCCGGCATACGGGCGCCTCAAAGGCCTGCTGTAGCGCGTACGCGCTGAAGAATAGCGGCAAATTCATCGGCGTTTACTTCACCAATGACCCGATCAGCGGTTATTTCGCTGCCATTACCGCCAAAAAACAGGATTGCAGGTGGGCCGAACAGCCCGTACCGGTCCAGCAGGCCGCGTTGGGCGGCATCACTTTGGGTGATATCGAAGCGCAGCAGCTTGAACCCAGCCAGCTGAGGGCGCACCTGTGCGGCATTCAGCACCTCGTGCTCGATCACCTTGCAACTGATGCACCAGTCGGCATACCAGTCCAGTAGCACCGGTTGGCCAGCCGCCTTGGCCTGTGCCAGCGCTGCGTCCAGGGCGGCGGGGGCGGTTAGGGTTTGCCAGGCGTCGGCCGGTACCGAAGGGGTGCCGACACCCGCCTGAACGGCGGGTGGCAATGGCCGCAGCGGATCGCCCTGGCCACTGAGCGCGCCGTACCAGCACGCCAGGGCGTACACCAGCAACGCCAGGCCCAGCAACTGTGCCAGGCGCTGGCGTGGCGACTTGACCACGAACTCAAGGGCGCCGAGAAACAGCGCCACACCGGCGCTCAGCAGGCCCACCAGCAACAACGTCAGCGGGCCGGGCAGCACGCGGCTGAGCAGGCCGACAGCCAGCCCCAGCAACAGCACGCCAATGGCATTTTTCACCGTGTTCATCCAGGCTCCGCCTTTTGGCAGCCAGGCGGCACCACCGGTGGCGATCAGCAGCAGCGGGGTGCCCATGCCCAGGCCCAAGGCAAACAACTTGAGGGCGCCGCCCAGGGCGTCGCCACTGGCGCTGATGTAAAGCAGGGCACCGGCCAAGGGGGCCGAAACGCAGGGTGAAACCAGCAGGCTCGACAGCACCCCCAGCGCTGCCGCGCCCAGCAGCGAGCCGCCTTTGGTGCGGCTGGCCACACTGTCCAGGCGGCTGCTCAGCGCCTGTGGCAGTTTCAGTTCGAACAAGCCGAACATGGCCAGGGCGAACACCACGAAGAACAGCGCGAAGGGCACCAGCACCCAGGCCGACTGCAAGCGGGCCTGCAGGTTGAGGCCTGCGCCAAACAGGCCCATCAGCGCGCCCAGGGCGGCAAAGCTTGCGGCCATCGGCAATACATACGCCAGCGACAACGCCAGGCCGCGCAACCCGCCTACCTGGCCGCGCAGCACCACCCCGGACAGAATCGGGAGCATCGGCAGCACACAAGGGGTAAAGGTCAGGCCCAGGCCGGCGAGAAAGAACAGCAGCAGTGACTTCCACGTCCAGCCCTGCTCGCTGCCAGGGGCAGAAGGGCTAGCCAGTGCGGTGCTGGCGCCTTGGCCGTCGATGCTGATGCGTTCGGTTTCCGGCGGGTAGCACAGGCCCTTGTCGGCGCAGCCCTGGTAACCCACCTGCAACGTGAATGCACGGGAGTCTGTACGCGGCAGTTCGATGTCGAGCACCCCGTGATACACCTCGACGTCGCCGAAAAACTCATCATGCTTGGGCTCGCCTTTCGGGATATTCGGCGTGCCCAGGGCGATATCTGCCGGCTCGGTATGGAACTGGAACCGGTGGCGGTACAGGTAGTAGCCATCGGTGGCCACAAAGCGCAGCTTGATGCTGTGCGCATCGGCCTGTACCAGGCTGAGCTTGAAGGCCTCGTGCACCGGCAGGAAGTCGGCATTGTTGGCCAGCGAGGCGGCGCCAAGGGTGGCGCTGGGGCGGTTGTCCAGCAGGCCGGTGGCGAACACCGGGCTGGCCAGCAGCAGGAACAACAGGAAAAACAGGCGGCGCATGGCGGACTCGCGAGGTGGAACGTGCCGCGCATGATAGCGGAGCGCCCGTGCGATGTCCCCCATGGGCACTGGCTCACACCCTGAACGCGCGTACCGCCCGGTTCAGCTCGCCACCCAGGCTGAGCAACTGTTCGCCTTGCTCGCGGCCTTCGCCTATGCGCTGCAGGTTGTCGCCGCCCAGTTCATGGATGCGTTCGCTGTGGTCACGAATTTCGCTCACGGCGCCGCTCTGCTGGGCGGTGACGTCGGCGATGCGCACGGCGGTATCGGAGATGGTGCGGATGGCGCAGACGATTTCATCCAGCGCGCCGTCCGCCGTCTGCGCCTGGCTGGCGGTCGCCTCGGCGTGCTCAAGCTGGGTGCGCATGCCGGTCACGGCGCTTCTGGCCGCCTGCTGCAGCCGGTCGATCAGCGTCTGGATTTCGCCGGTGGCGCCCGTGGTGCGCTGGGCCAGGGAGCGCACCTCATCGGCCACTACCGCAAAGCCGCGGCCCATTTCGCCAGCGCGGGCCGCCTCGATGGCGGCGTTCAGCGCCAGCAGGTTGGTCTGCTCGGCGATCGAGCGGATGACCGTAAGCACGCCGCCAATGGTGGCAGACTCCTCGGCCAACTGCTCGATCATGCGGGCGTTGCCCTGCACCTCGTCGACCAGCGTGCGCAGCCCTGACAGGCTCTGGCCTATCACCGTCTGCCCCTGTTCCACCGCGCGCCCGGCATCACGGCTGGCATGGGCGGCGGCGCTGGCATCGCCGGCCACCTGCTGGATGGTCGCCTCCAGCTCGCCCAGGGCGTCGCGGATCTGGCCGGTGTCGCCGGCCTGGCGCTGGGCGCCGTCGTGCAGGGCGGCGCTCATGCCTGCCAGGGCATGGCTGCTGCCGGCTACCTGTTCGGCATTGTGGCGGATGGTGCCCACCAGCTCGACCAGGTATTGGCGTAGGCGGTTGAGCGATTCCTGAATATCGTGCAGTTCGCGGTTGGTCTTGCCCAGGGCGATGGCCTGGGCGAAGTCGCCTTCGGCCCAGCACGACAGGGCCGGGGCCAAGCTGGTGAGGGTGCGCGCAAGGCGCCGTTGCAGCGTATCGATCAACAAGGCGATCAACAGGATCAGGCCGATCATCAGGCCCTGGATGATGCGCACCTCCCCTGCAATCTTGCCATGCAGGTTGCGGACTTCTGGTTCCAGGGCGGCAATGGCCTGTTGCACCGCATCCAGACGCTGGCCGGTGCTGGTCGCCAGCGCGGCGCGCCGCTCAATCTGGGCTCGGGTGCGCTGCAGCTCGGCAGGGTAGCGGCTCAGCAGGCTCTGCAGTTCGCGCTTGAGGGGCACGGCCACATCTTCCTGCTGCTCGCTGGCCTGGGTTTGCAGGCCCATCATGGCGGCAAAATCGTCCGCCCCAGACTCGGCGGCGCGGGTCACCCCCAGCAGCGGCAGGCCGTCGATGACCTGGGCCTGGGCGCGTATCAGTTGCAGTTCACGCTCCACTTCATCGGCAAGCTCCGGTCGGCCGCTGCTGACCAGCTTGTCCCGTGCAAGCGACAGCCGGCCCAGGTGCACGGCGGCATCCAGCAACGGCACCTGATAACGGTTGGCGTCGGGGCTGTTGCTGTCCCGGGCATAGCCGGCCAGTTGCTCAAGGTTGGCGCCCAGTTCACGCTCGGCCTGCAGCAGCAGGGCTTGCGGGTCGCCTGCCAGCTTGCCTGCCGCCAGTAGATCGCCGGCGGTGAAGGCCTGCAGCCCATCCAGGCTAGGCCGCAGCTTGTCGGCGAGTTCGCCCGGCCATTCGGCCAGGCCCGCCTGTAACTGTTGGGTGGCTTCCAGCGCGGCAGCGTGGCGCAGGGCATCACCGCTGCCCAGGTAGGCCTGGATATTGCGCGCCGCCTGGTTCTGGAACTGCTGGGACAGGCCCAGGTAGCGCTCCATCATCTGGTAAGGGCGTTCCAGCGCCCGCTGCGACCACCACAACGTGGCCGCCAGCGCAATGCACACGGTCACCAGCAACAGCGTGTTGAAATTGGTCAGCCACTTCAGGCGCATAGCCGCACACTTCCTGCGCAGGGGGGAGATAGGCGCCTGAAGTTATTGCGATTTTGTGACGTGGTGATGACGACAAAGGCCTGGCGTCAAAAAAAGTGGCAAAGTGCCGCTATTTGCGTAGGTCCCGTTTCAAGGCTCTACGCGTACCACGCAGTTACGGCCCGCATGTTTGGCCCGGTACAAGGCTTCATCGGCGGCACTGGCCATGGTCAGTGCGTCCAGCCCGTCATCCAGTTGCACCACACCTGCACTGAAGGTGCACTGCAGGTCCCGGGGTTGGGCCGGGTACAGGATGTCGGCAAAGCGCCGGCGGATCTCGTCCAGCACTTTGTGCGCCGCGTCCAGGGCGGTATTGGGCATGACGATGGCGAATTCCTCACCGCCGTAACGGCCAATGAAATCGGACTTGCGTAGCCGCTGTTTGAGGAACAGCGCCAGGCTCTTGATCACTCGGTCACCCATGGGGTGGCCGTGGCGGTCGTTGATCTTCTTGAAATGGTCGATGTCGAGCATGGCAAAGCTGAGCGGCTGGCACTCACGCCGCGCCCGGAAGCTGCAGTCTTCGAGCAGTTGCAGGATGTGCGTGTGGTTGTACAGGCCCGTCAGGCTGTCGCGCACCATGCGTGCCTTCAGGTGCCTGGCGCGGGCGGCGCGGTTGCGCACGGTGGTGATCAGGTGGCGTGAGCGAAACGGTTTGGTCAGGAAATCGTCGCCGCCTTCACTCATCGCTTCGAGCTGCTTGTCCAGGTCGTCTTCGGCCGACAGGTAGATGATCGGCACGCTCACGTAACGGTCGTTGTGACGGATGACCTTGGCCAGCTCCGGGCCCGTGCAGGCGGGCATGTACATATCCAGGATGATCAGGTCGGGCTGAAAGTCGGCCAGTTCGGCCATGGTACGAATCGGGTCGCTCAGGCTGCGGGTAACCATGCCCGCCCCGGCCAGTACCCGTTCGGTGTACAGGGCCTGGGTACGCGAGTCATCGATGATCAGCACCCGCAGTGGGTCGTAGGGGGCGGCGTCGGTCAAGCGTTCGACCTTCTCCAGCAGGCTGGAGGCCTCCAGGGTGCCGGTGAGAAAGTCTTGGCCACCTGCCCTTACCGCAGCCAGGCGGGTAGGGGTGTCGGTTTCGTGGTGGCTGAAGAACAGCAACGGCACGGGTTTTACCAGCGTGGCCTGGATCTCGGCAGCCAGTGCCAGGCCTTGGCCGGCGCCACTGAAATCGACATCCATGATCACCGCCGACGGCGGGCATTCACTGAAGGAGGCACGAAACGCATCAGCCGTTGGCAACGCCTGCACGCCAAGGCCGAAGAATTCCAGTTGTTGCGCGAGGCGCTCGGCACGCTCGTGGTCCTGCAGCAGGATGTAGACCGGCCGGCGCACAGGCGCGAGCAGTACCTGGTCGAGCGGGTCATCCTTGCGCAGGCCGCTACGCGTGAGCTGCTGGGCGGGGCGCTGCGGGCTCGGCTCGACTGCTTGGCTCATGTCCTGGCTACTTTGTAGGTTGTGGTATGCAGGGGCAGTGATGGCTCTATGCTAGCACCTCTTCATGGCAGGGTGAGTGTCACATGTCAACAAAATGACCAGGATCACTATTCAGTTCATGACCGATGGGTCGCTTATGCGTAAGGCAGTGTCTGCTTTATAGTGCAGCAAGGCGGGCTTGCCGTGGCACCCTGGCGTAGGCCTGTGGTCCAAGCCCCTGAACCGTCGTGACTGATTAAGGACAAAGCCATGCTGGACTGGAAAAACCGCGAGGCGAAAGCCGAGCCCCGTGAGCGTGCCGACAGCCGCGGCGCTGCCGCCCGTAGCTACTTTGGCGGGTTGTGGAGCCGTGCGCTGCTGACCCTGGTCGGGTTGTACCTGTTGGTCTGCATTGGCCTTGGCTGGTACTGGAGCCAGGAGCCGGACCTGTTCCCGGTCCAGCAGAACGCGCAAGCGGCCGCCCAACGCAACGCCCAGCAGATGGTCGTGGGTTACACCACCATCGAAACCCTCAAGACCGTGGCCGGCACGTTGCTGGACAAACCGGGCGGTTACATTTCCAACGACCGCTTCCCGCCAGGGCTGTGGATGGACAACATGCCGAGCTGGGAATACGGCGTACTGGTCCAGGTGCGTGACCTGTCCCGGGCCCTGCGCAAGGACTTCGCCCGTTCGCAGTCGCAGTCCACCGAAGACGCCGACCTGGCCAAGGCCGAGCCACGCTTCAACTTCGACAACAAGAGCTGGATTCTGCCTTCCAGCGAGTCGGAGTTCGAGGAAGGTATTAAGTCGCTGTCGCGTTACCAGGCACGCCTGGCCTCGGGTGACAAAGGTGCAATCTTCTACACCCGCGCCGACAACCTGAACAACTGGCTGGGCGATGTCGCCACCCGCCTGGGTTCGCTGTCCCAGCGCCTGTCGGCCAGTGTTGGCCGGGTCAAGCTCAACACCACGTCCAAGACCGACTCGGTGGTGGCTGGCCAGGCGCCGCAGGTGGACGAGGAAGTGGTGGAAACCCCTTGGCTGCAGATTGACAACGTGTTCTACGAGGCCCGTGGTCAGGCCTGGGCACTGTCGCACCTGCTGCGCGCCATCGAGGTGGACTTCGCCGACGTGCTGGCGAAGAAGAATGCCACGGTGAGCGTGCGCCAGATCATTCGTGAACTGGAAGCCTCGCAGGAACCGCTGTGGAGCCCGATGGTGCTCAACGGCAGCGGCTTTGGCATGTGGGCCAACCACTCGCTGGTCATGGCCAACTACATCTCCCGCGCCAACGCTGCCGTCATCGACCTGCGCCAGTTGCTGTCGCAGGGCTAAGGTGAGCATCACTGCCCGCGAGGCCGCCCACCGGGCGGCTTCAGACCGCGAGCTGGTGACCTGGGTGGATGAAGCCGACCAGGTGCAGGGTGCTTTGCCCCGGGCGCAGTTACGCGAACGCGGCCTGATCGGCCGCTGCACCTTCATTCTGCTGTTCAATACCGCCGGTGAGCTGTGCGTGCACAGGCGCACCTTGAGCAAGGCGCTGTACCCGGGTTACTGGGACGTCGCGGCAGGGGGTATGGTCGCAGCGGGTGAGGGCTATGCCGAGTCTGCGGCCAGGGAGCTGGCTGAGGAATTGGGGGTCGAGGGCGTTGAACTGCGCTTTCATGAGCGGTTCTACTTTGACCAGCCTGGCAACCGCTTGTGGTGTGCAGTTTATTCGGCGGTGTCCGATGCGCCGTTGCGCTTGCAGCCGGAAGAGGTGATGGAGGCGCGGTTCATGGGGTTGGAGCAGGCTGAGGCGCAGAGCCTGAGCGAACCTTATTGCCCGGATTCGTTGGCGGCGTTGCAGCGCTATAAAGCCAGCCTTTGAGTGCTTGCGTGTTGCTCAGGAAGTGGGGCTGGCCAATGACCCCGTTCCTGTGCAAATACTTCGATCGCGATCGCGGCGCGCCTACACAATAGCCAGATTTATCGTTACACTGCGCGCCCTTTTCAGGCTGCCGCAACACCTTGCGGCAGTAGCGCTGCCCCTGCCAGAGTGGGGCTTTGCGGTCGGCCTTGTCCCAGGCTCGACCAGTTTTTGTCCTCAGCGCAGAGGAACAAAAGTGGCCAAGAAAGCTTCTTCCTTTTCCGCCCTTGGCGGTCTCGTTTACTCCACCGATGCCGGTCGGCACTGCCCCGACTGTGGCCAGCCGGTGGATGCCTGCACCTGCAAGCAGCAGGCTATCCCCGAAGGGGATGGCATTGCCCGCGTGCGCCGCGAAAGCAAAGGCCGCGGCGGCAAGACCGTGACCACCGTCACCGGGGTGCCGCTGCCGCTGGATCAGCTCAAGGAGCTGGCCACCACCCTCAAGCGCCGCTGTGGCACCGGTGGTGCGTTGAAGGACGGGGTTATCGAAATTCAGGGCGACCATGTGGAGCTGTTGGTTGCCGAACTCATCAAGCAGGGTTTCAAGGCGAAGAAGTCCGGCGGCTGAGTCTTTTTGCCCGGTGCTTTCTAAACTCGTTGCTGTGACCAGGGTCTACCCAGGCAACAGACAAACCGTCACTTTTGGCTTTTACACTGCGCCCGCCAGCTGGCAGGGCCGTGTTTACGACTTACTTATAGGGGACTTGAATGTCCGTACGACGCACACGCAAAGACGATGGTAGCCAATGGACCGTGGCCGACAGCCGCAGTGTGTATGGCATCCGCCATTGGGGCGCTGGTTATTTCGCCATCAATGATGCCGGGCGCGTCGAAGTGCGCCCCAATGGGCCGGACAGTGCCCCGATCGACCTGTTCGAGCAGGTTGACGAGCTGCGTCAGAGTGGGCTGTCACTGCCGTTGCTGGTGCGCTTCCCTGACATTCTGCAGGACCGCGTGCGCCAGCTGACCGGGGCCTTCGATGCCAACATTGCGCGCCTGGAATACCAGAGCCAGTACACCGCGCTGTACCCGATCAAGGTCAACCAGCAGGAAGCGGTGGTGGAAAACATCATCGCCACGCAGAACGTGTCCATCGGCCTGGAAGCCGGCTCCAAGCCTGAGCTGCTGGCAGTGTTGGCATTGGCGCCCAAGGGCGGCACCATTGTCTGCAACGGCTACAAGGACCGTGAGTTCATCCGCCTGGCGCTGATGGGCCAGAAGCTGGGCCACAACGTGTTCATCGTCATCGAGAAAGAGTCGGAAGTGGCGTTGGTGATCGACGAGGCCGCCGAGCTCAAGGTCAAGCCGCAGGTGGGCCTGCGGGTGCGCCTGTCGTCGCTGGCCTCGAGCAAATGGGCCGACACCGGTGGCGAGAAGTCCAAGTTTGGGTTGTCGGCCGCGCAGCTGATTTCGGTGGTACAGCGTTTCCGTGACGCCGGGCTGGACCAGGGTATCCGCCTGCTGCACTTCCACATGGGCTCGCAGATCGCCAACCTGGCCGATTACCAGCATGGGTTCAAGGAGGCCATCCGCTATTACGGCGAACTGCGTGCCCTGGGCCTGCCGGTGGACCATATCGACGTGGGTGGTGGCCTGGGCGTGGACTACGACGGCACCCACTCGCGCAATGCCAGCTCGATCAACTACGACATGGACGACTACGCCGGCGTGGTGGTGGGCATGCTCAAGGAGTTCTGCGACGCGCAGGGCCTGCCGCACCCGCACATCTTCTCGGAGAGTGGCCGCTCGCTGACCGCGCACCATGCCATGCTGGTGATCCAGGTGACCGACGTCGAGAAACACAACGACCAGGTGCCGACCATCGAGAACAAGGCCGCCCTGCCCGAGACCGTGCAGTGGCTGGTCGACCTGCTGGGCCCTACCGACATCGAGATGGTGACCGAGACCTACTGGCGCGCCACCCACTACATGGGGGATGTGGCGGCGCAGTATGCCGACGGCAAGCTGACCCTGGCCGAGAAGGCCCTGGCGGAACAGTGCTACTTTGCCGTGTGCCGCCGCCTGCACAACTCGCTGAAGGCTCGCCAGCGCTCCCACCGCCAGGTGCTGGACGAATTGAACGACAAGCTTGCCGACAAGTACATCTGCAACTTCTCGGTGTTCCAGAGCCTGCCCGACACCTGGGCCATTGGCCAGGTGCTGCCGATCATCCCGCTGCACCGCCTGGACGAAGAGCCCCTGCGCCGCGCCGTGCTGCAGGACCTGACCTGCGATTCCGACGGCAAGATCAACCAGTACGTGGATGAGCAGAGCATCGAGACCAGCATGCCGGTGCATGCCTTGAACGAGGGCGAGGACTACCTGCTGGGTGTGTTCCTGGTGGGTGCGTATCAGGAGATCCTGGGCGATATGCACAACCTGTTCGGTGATACCGACTCGGTGAACATCTACCAGAACGCTGATGGCAGCGTTTACCACGCCGGTATCGAGACTCACGACACCATCGAGGACATGCTGCGCTATGTGCACCTGTCGCCGGAGGAGCTGATGACCCATTACCGCGACAAGGTAGCCAGCGCCAAGATCACCGCACGCGAACGTACCCAGTACCTGGATGCGTTGCGCCTTGGGTTGACCCGGTCTTCGTACTTGTCGTCGTAAGCAGCGGTATATCGCTCGCTTCTACCCCCCTGTAGGAGCGAGCGAAGCTCGCGATGCGCCGCAACGCGGCGCC
>NZ_JACVVF010000109.1:0-701 GCF_016648095.1 Pseudomonas sp. S32 | reverse complement strand
AAGTAGGCTCCCACTGCTTGTACGCATACGGTTTCAGGTTCTATTTCACTCCCCTCTCCGGGGTTCTTTTCGCCTTTCCCTCACGGTACTGGTTCACTATCGGTCAGTCAGTAGTATTTAGCCTTGGAGGATGGTCCCCCCATATTCAGACAAAGTTTCTCGTGCTCCGTCCTACTCGATTTCATTGACAAGAGATTTTCGTGTACGGGGCTATCACCCACTATGGCCGCACTTTCCAGAGCGTTCCACTAATCTCAAACCAACTTAAGGGCTGGTCCCCGTTCGCTCGCCACTACTAAGGGAATCTCGGTTGATTTCTTTTCCTCAGGGTACTTAGATGTTTCAGTTCCCCTGGTTCGCCTCTTGCACCTATGTATTCAGTACAAGATAACCAGCTTGTGCTGGCTGGGTTCCCCCATTCAGAGATCTCTGGATCACAGTCTGTTTGCCGACTCCCCAAAGCTTTTCGCAGGCTACCACGTCTTTCATCGCCTCTGACTGCCAAGGCATCCACCGTATGCGCTTCTTCACTTGACCATATAACCCCAAGCAATCTGGTTATACTGTGAAGACGACATTCGCCGAAAATTCGCATGTTGCGCTTTCGCGCAGAACTCACAAATTTTACCTTAGCCTGATCACACACCAGTGAAAGTGCGTGTCAGTCTATATCTATCACATATCCGAATTTTTAAAGAACG
>NZ_JACVVF010000108.1:0-707 GCF_016648095.1 Pseudomonas sp. S32 | reverse complement strand
CGACGATGCAACACGGTCGCTGCGGCCGGCGGCCTTGCACCTTACGGTCAGTACTTCAGGCGTGCCGGCGCCGCTCCATCGGTTGGTAGACCAGGCCGGCAAACTCGCCAGTATCGCCTGCCAACACAAAGCCGAACCGTTGGTACGCCGCTACCGCGTTCAGCGAAGCCTTGACGGTAACCACATCAGTTCTGGCGTGGGTCAGCGCAGCGTTGATCAGGCGCGCGCCCACCCCCCGCCGTTGCCAAGGCGGGGCGACAAACAACATGGCAATGTGGCGGCCCTCCTTGAGTTCCACCAGCCCCACCAGTTCGTCCTCTGCCACGCAGGCCAGCATCACGTTGTCGCCCCGCAGGCGTTCCCTGAAAGCTTGGGCAGTAGCCAGCCCGCTGAACGTGGTCACACCCTCTGCCGATAACGTGGGCGCAACTGCCTGGGTGAATGCTGATAGGCACAAGGCGCTGGCGTGGGGCAGGTCGTCTGGGCAGAGCGGGCGTATTTGCATGGGGGAGGTCCTTTTCGGCAAACGGTCAGCAGGGCGGTTCACGGTCACTATGGGGGGGCGAGTGTGGGGGCATTCTAGAAGTAGCCTTGCCGTCACGCCAAATATCCGCAGGCACTTGGTGGTGGTGCAGGCTGCGTTGCCCACAGGCGTTACTGGCCCGAAACAACCGTAGGAGCGAGCGCAGCTCGCGATGCGCCGCGCG
>NZ_JACVVF010000107.1:0-739 GCF_016648095.1 Pseudomonas sp. S32 | reverse complement strand
GGTCAGCACGACTGTCACCGATGAACCAGGCTCGGGCACTCCAGGCACGGGTAACCAAGGCGACCTGGTGCAAGTCACCATCACCGCCGACCAAACTTCGGTTGCCGAGAACGTCAAGCCGACCTTCACCGTCCACGTGAACACTGCGTTGGCACATGACTTGGTTGTGACCCTGAGCAACAACGTCCAGGTCACCATCAGGGCTGGCGACACCAGTGTTCAGTACACCCATGACGCACAAGGCGACGACGTTTATAAAGACTCGGGCGACATCAGCCTGGGTATCAAGTCGGCTGTGGATATCGACGGCCGTACCTTCGAGAACTTGCAGCTCGGTGGCGATGCGTCGGTAAAAGTCACTGACACCATCGACGAAGTGGTAGCGAAACTCACCGCCAGCGACTCGGTCAGCGAAGGCGGACAGATCACCTACACCGTAACCCTCACCAACAAAGACGGCTTGCCGATCAACAGCCACGCCGAACTGTATTTCCATCTTAAAGACGGCACTACAGTCGTGGTTCCGGCAAACAGCACCGTGGGTTCGGCAACCGCGACAGCGCCGGATAACGTGTATGTCGGCGCTAACCCGCCAGTGCAGAACGCCATCGAATCGGTAAGCGGTGCGGATGTCTGGAAGTTTGAACAACTGACGCTCGACAAGACGCCGGTCAGCACTACCGTCACTGACGAACCAGGCTCGGGCACTCCAGGCACCGGTAACCAGGGCGATCTGGTG
>NZ_JACVVF010000106.1:0-827 GCF_016648095.1 Pseudomonas sp. S32 | reverse complement strand
ATCACTGTTGAAGCGGGTAAAACCCAAGGCAGCATCGACTTCCAGACCCCGCCGAACGATGTGTACAACAACGGCTCGACGGTTAGCGTCACAATCAAAGACGCCTCGGGCGGTAACTTCGAACAGTTGGCGCCAAACCCAACCCCAGCTGTCACGACGATCAACGATTCGATCGACACCACCACCGCGACACTGACGGCGAACCCGTCGGTCACTGAAGGTGGTGTGATCACTTATACCGTGACGCTGACCAACCCGGCTCAAACGCCGGTCACTGTGACCTTGTCCAACGGTCAGGTCATCACTGTTGAGGCGGGCAAGACCCAGGGCAGTATTGATTTCCAAACCCCGGCGAATGACGTCTACAACAACGGCTCAACCGTTAGCGTCACGATCCAGAACGCTACTGGCGGCAACTTCGAACAGCTGACTCCTAACCCAACCCCAGCTGTTACGACGATTAACGATTCGATCGATACCACTACCGCGACCCTGACGGCGAGCCCGTCGGTCACTGAAGGCGGCGTGATCACTTACACCGTGACGCTGACCAACCCGGCTCAAACGCCGGTCACCGTGACTCTGTCCAACGGTCAGGTCATTACTGTTGACGCGGGCAAGACTCAGGGCAGCATCGACTTCCAAACCCCGCCCAATGACGTTTACAACGGTGGCAGCAATTCTACCGTCAGCGTGACAATCAAAGATGCGGTTGGCGGCAATTTCGAACAGCTGACTCCTAACCCGACTCCAGCCGTCACCACGATCAACGATTCGATCGATACCACCACCGCGACACTGACGGCGAACCCGTCGGTCACTGAAGG
>NZ_JACVVF010000105.1:0-978 GCF_016648095.1 Pseudomonas sp. S32 | reverse complement strand
TGGACTGCCCCACAAAAGTTGGACAGTTTCAGCTAGCAGCCTTGAGGCCATGAGTCCTGTATCCCACAGGGCTCATGCCATTTAGCTTCAGCTTTATGCGGTCATGGTTGTAGTAGTTTATGTACTCATCCAGCCCAGCTTTCATTTCCGCGACGCTGCCAAAGCGCCTCAGGTGGAAAAACTCGGACTTGAGCGTACCAAAAAAGCTCTCCATCGCAGCATTGTCCAGGCAATTTCCCTTGCGCGACATGCTCTGCTTCAACCCCCGTTCAATCAGCTTGTGCCGATACCGCGCGTGCTGGTAATGCCAGCCTTGATCCGAATGCAGCACCAGTTTGGGGCTGCCTCCCAAGCGCTCGAAGGCCTTGTCCAACATGTTTGTTACCAGCTCGAGTTTCGGCCTGTCCGCTACCTCGTAGGCCACAATTTCACCGTTGTACAAGTCCATCACGGGCGGCAGGTAGACCTTCTGCTCGGCCACTTTGAACTCGGTCACATCTGTTACCCATTTTTGATTTGGACGCTGTGCGATGAAGTTTCGCTCTAGCAGGTTAGGGGCAATTTTGCCTACGGTGCCTTTGTACGAGCGGTACTTCTTCGGGCGTACCAGCGAGCGCAGATTAAGTTTGGTCATCAGCTTTTCTACCAGCCCCTTACTGACCAAGGTCCCTGCCTGGCGGATTACACTCGCCACGCGCCGATAGCCGTAAAGCCCCTTTTCCTTGTCATAGGTATTTTGGATCTGTTGCTTCAGAGCCGCATGCTTATCAGGCTTGGCCTGCGCCTGGCGCTGGTAGTAGAACGTGCTGCGTGGCAAGTCAGCCAATTCCAGAAGCGCATTTACCGGAAAGCAATGTCTGAGCGCTGACACTAACGAGGCTTTTTGCGCTGCCTTCGCTCCTGCTGTTCCAACTCCTCGAGCTTTTTTAGATAAGCATTCTCCATGCGCATCCACTCAAGCTCGCTCAACAATTGCTC
>NZ_JACVVF010000103.1:0-1187 GCF_016648095.1 Pseudomonas sp. S32 | reverse complement strand
CTAGTGTCGTGAGCGGGTAGTTCGTTTTCTAACGCGCAACGGTATACTGTGCGGCCCTTACCCGAGCTGGTTATACGCATGCCTCGACCCATTGCTCCTTTTGCACTGCAACCCGCCGACGTCATCACGCTTCAAGGTTGGTTACGCATGAGTACGCTGGAGCAGTGCCTCGCTCAGCGGGCGCGGATACTACTTTTGCTTGCTCAAGGGGTGACGCCCTTGGCCATCTGTGATCAGTTACAGATCACGACACCAACGGTGTTCAAGTGGCGAAAACGCTACCTGGAGTCGGGTATCGACGGCCTGAGCGACCTGCCGCGTAGCGGTCAGCCCTTGAAACTGGGTGCTGAGAAAATCAAGGAAATCCTGACCCTGACCACTCACCGGGTGCCGAAAGAAGCAACGCATTGGAGCGTCCGGTTGATGGCCAAGTACGCGCGCGTTACCACCTGGCAAGTCCGGCAAATCTGGGCTGCCTCCGATCTCAAACCGCACCGATTAAAGACATTCAAGATCAGTAACGATCCGAACTTCGCAGAGAAGGTCATTGATGTCGTCGGGCTCTACCTCAGCCCTCCGGACAATGCCATGGTGCTTTCGGTTGACGAGAAAACTCAGATCCAGGCGCTGGATCGTACTCAGCCAATGCTGCAACTTCGGCCCGGACAGATTGAGCGGTGCACCCATGATTACAAGCGCCATGGCACGGCGAGCCTATACGCCGCGTTCGACATCATGACCGGTGAAGTAATGGGCCGGATAACCCAGCGGCACCGGGCCAAGGAGTTTCTGGATTTTCTCCGGCAGATTGATAACAACACACCTGCCGAGCTGGATCTCCATGTGATCCTGGACAACAGCTCGACCCACAAAACCGCTGCAGTCAAGGCATGGCTGGAAAAGCATCCACGCTTCAAGTTGCACTTCACACCGACCAGTGCGTCTTGGTTGAACGCGGTGGAGGGCTGGTTTTCACAACTGGAGAGACGGGCGCTGTATCGAGGTGTCTTCACCAGTGTTGCTGACCTAAAAGTCGCGATTCGCCAGTTCATTACTGCTCATAACGAGCACTCGGCCAAGCCATTCAAGTGGAGCAAGACGGCAGCGGCCATCATCAGCTCCGTACATATGGCAAAGCTGAGCGTGATAAAAAATAAGCTAATGAATTAAGCGCTCAGGGCACTAGC
>NZ_JACVVF010000102.1:0-1382 GCF_016648095.1 Pseudomonas sp. S32 | reverse complement strand
GGCGTGGGCGCACCCGGCTCGTCGCTCGGCTCGCCGGCGGCCGGGTACCAGGTGCGCACCTTGAACAGCGTGGTGGCCAGGGTACTGGCTTCGTCGATGCGCTGATTGGCGTCGTACTTCGGCGCCGCGGGCTCGGATTCGAGGACCGAGTTGCCGTGTTCGTCGAAGCGCGTGAGAACCACCTCTTCGCGCAGCTTGGTCGGGTCATCGCGCAGCTTCCAGCGTTTGGTCACCGCATAGGGCAACTGGAAGTAGGCAGGCTGTTCGTCGAAGGTCTTGCCGGGTTGTTCGTGGTAGCGGGTCTCGTTTTCCTGGATGTGGCCGGCCTGATCGATGACATGCAACGTCATCAGGTGGAAGCGGTTGAAGGTGCTGGTCATGGTGCGCACGACCGGCGCCTTGTCGTCGTTGCCCTCGTCGTCATCGACCTGCAGGTATTCGACCACGGTGCCGTAGGTGAAGGCGCTGTCGGTGGACTTGTAGAGGTTGTCCTCACCATTGTCGGCCCAGGTGATGCCGCTGCCATAGCCCAGGAAGTTATTGCTGGTGTACTTGTAACGGGTGACCATGCGCGGCTGCGCTGCGCCGGGGTCGATGACATGCCGGGTGACGCGTGGCAGGGCCGGGTGGGCATCGCCGGGGTAGCGGTGGCCCGCATCGAGGTATTCGATACGCTCGACGGCGCCGGTGGGGGTGCTCACCTTGCTCAGGCAGGACAGCCCACGCACTTCGGTGTACTCCAGGCGCCAGCTGGCTTTTTCGTCGGTGGGCAACTCGATGGCGTAGGGGCGCCGCCGGGCCGGGCTGCCGCGGCTGTCGAGGAGCATCCGGTAGCTGGCCAGCGGTGTACCGCCAGGGCCGGCGCCGGGGTGCAGGTCGAGGCGGACCTCACCGCTGGCGTAGCTCAGTTTGAGCAGCACCAGGCCGGTGTCGTCGGTGAGGGTTTCCAGCCGGGTGGTGCCGGCAAGGTAGCCGAGGGTGACGGCATGGCCGGTGGCCGCTTCGACGCGCACTGGCAGCGCGACCCGTTGGTCGCTGGGGCCTTGGCTGTGCAGGTGCTCGACCAGGCCGGACTTGTGCACGATGCGAAAGCGTTCGGCGCTGTCGGTGTGGAAGTGGAAGGTATCGAGCTTGCGTTCGCGAATGGCGGGCTGCCCACCGTCGCCGGTGACCTTGAAGGTTTCGCCGGTGTGCAGGCTGAGCATGCGGGTGGCGGGGGTGTACTGGCTCAGCACCAGGGTCCAGCCGACGCCAAAGCCGCTGTCCAGGTCGCTGAGCGGGTTGAACGAAAGGCGCAGGGGCAAGGCCGGGCCGCTGAGGTCGTTGCCGAGCAGTTCGGGCAACTGGATGGCCAGGGTGTACTGGCCGGTGCGCGGATCGAC
>NZ_JACVVF010000101.1:0-2378 GCF_016648095.1 Pseudomonas sp. S32 | reverse complement strand
AGCAAATTGCTTGGGTGTTATATGGTCAAGCCTCACGGGCAATTAGTATTGGTTAGCTCAACGCCTCACAGCGCTTACACACCCAACCTATCAACGTCGTAGTCTTCGACGGCCCTTTAGGGGATTCAAGATCCCAGTGAGATCTCATCTTGAGGCAAGTTTCCCGCTTAGATGCTTTCAGCGGTTATCTCTTCCGAACATAGCTACCCGGCAATGCCACTGGCGTGACAACCGGAACACCAGAGGTTCGTCCACTCCGGTCCTCTCGTACTAGGAGCAGCCCCTCTCAAATCTCAAACGTCCACGGCAGATAGGGACCGAACTGTCTCACGACGTTCTAAACCCAGCTCGCGTACCACTTTAAATGGCGAACAGCCATACCCTTGGGACCGGCTTCAGCCCCAGGATGTGATGAGCCGACATCGAGGTGCCAAACACCGCCGTCGATATGAACTCTTGGGCGGTATCAGCCTGTTATCCCCGGAGTACCTTTTATCCGTTGAGCGATGGCCCTTCCATACAGAACCACCGGATCACTAAGACCTACTTTCGTACCTGCTCGACGTGTGTGTCTCGCAGTCAAGCGCGCTTTTGCCTTTATACTCTACGACCGATTTCCGACCGGTCTGAGCGCACCTTCGTACTCCTCCGTTACTCTTTGGGAGGAGACCGCCCCAGTCAAACTACCCACCATACACTGTCCTCGATCCGGATAACGGACCTGAGTTAGAACCTCAAAGTTGCCAGGGTGGTATTTCAAGGATGGCTCCATGAGAACTGGCGTCCCCACTTCAAAGCCTCCCACCTATCCTACACAAGCAAATTCAAAGTCCAGTGCAAAGCTATAGTAAAGGTTCACGGGGTCTTTCCGTCTAGCCGCGGATACACTGCATCTTCACAGCGATTTCAATTTCACTGAGTCTCGGGTGGAGACAGCGCCGCCATCGTTACGCCATTCGTGCAGGTCGGAACTTACCCGACAAGGAATTTCGCTACCTTAGGACCGTTATAGTTACGGCCGCCGTTTACCGGGGCTTCGATCAAGAGCTTCGCTTGCGCTAACCCCATCAATTAACCTTCCGGCACCGGGCAGGCGTCACACCCTATACGTCCACTTTCGTGTTTGCAGAGTGCTGTGTTTTTAATAAACAGTCGCAGCGGCCTGGTATCTTCGACCGGCATAAGCTTACGGAGCAAGTCCTTCACCTTCGCCGGCGCACCTTCTCCCGAAGTTACGGTGCCATTTTGCCTAGTTCCTTCACCCGAGTTCTCTCAAGCGCCTTGGTATTCTCTACCTAACCACCTGTGTCGGTTTGGGGTACGGTTCCCAGTTATCTGAAGCTTAGGAGCTTTTCTTGGAAGCATGGTATCAACCACTTCGTCGCCTAAAGGCAACTCGTCATCAGCTCTCGGCCTTGAAATCCCGGATTTGCCTAAGATTTCAGCCTACCACCTTAAACCTGGACAACCAACGCCAGGCTGGCCTAACCTTCTCCGTCCCTCCATCGCAATAACTGGAAGTACAGGAATATTAACCTGTTTTCCATCGACTACGCTTTTCAGCCTCGCCTTAGGGACCGACTAACCCTGCGTCGATTAACGTTGCGCAGGAAACCTTGGTCTTTCGGCGTGCGAGTTTTTCACTCGCATTGTCGTTACTCATGTCAGCATTCGCACTTCTGATACCTCCAGCAAGCTTCTCAACTCACCTTCACAGGCTTACAGAACGCTCCTCTACCGCATCACCCTAAGGTGATACCCGTAGCTTCGGTGCATGGTTTGAGCCCCGTTACATCTTCCGCGCAGGCCGACTCGACTAGTGAGCTATTACGCTTTCTTTAAAGGGTGGCTGCTTCTAAGCCAACCTCCTAGCTGTCTAAGCCTTCCCACATCGTTTCCCACTTAACCATGACTTTGGGACCTTAGCTGACGGTCTGGGTTGTTTCCCTTTTCACGACGGACGTTAGCACCCGCCGTGTGTCTCCCATGCTCGGCACTTGTAGGTATTCGGAGTTTGCATCGGTTTGGTAAGTCGGGATGACCCCCTAGCCGAAACAGTGCTCTACCCCCTACAGTGATACATGAGGCGCTACCTAAATAGCTTTCGAGGAGAACCAGCTATCTCCGAGCTTGATTAGCCTTTCACTCCGATCCACAGGTCATCCGCTAACTTTTCAACGGTAGTCGGTTCGGTCCTCCAGTCAGTGTTACCTAACCTTCAACCTGCCCATGGATAGATCGCCCGGTTTCGGGTCTATACCCAGCGACTAAACGCCCTATTAAGACTCGCTTTCGCTACGCCTCCCCTATTCGGTTAAGCTCGCCACTGAATATAAGTCGCTGACCCATTATACAAAAGGTACGCAGTCACCTAACAA
>NZ_JACVVF010000100.1:0-2974 GCF_016648095.1 Pseudomonas sp. S32 | reverse complement strand
AAGATCAAGATCAAGATCTACAGCAACAGCAACAGCAACAGCAACAGCAACAGCAACAGCAACAGCAACAGCAACAGCGAGCTGAAATAAGTGCGCAGTTTAATGGGTAATAAGACTGCTCGCAGTGTGAGGGCCGCTTTGCGGCCCCTTGGGCTGTCAGCCGTTACGTACTGCAGTGCGCGGATGGCGCCTGCGGCGTACGCCCTGATAGGTCACTGCCAGCAGCACGAACCAGATTGGCGTGACTACCAGCGCCGAGCGGGTGTCGGCTTGCAGGCTGAGCAGTACTAGGATGAAGGCGAAGAACATTTGATGATGTTTCTGCTGCTTTGTTACTAATGTGTAGTGAGTTAGATACGAAATCTATAAACTCATCTAATTCCCTGGTAGCTCCAAGGTTTCCGAGCTCAGGATCTGGGCACTTGTAGAACATCCAGATCCTGTCCTCCCGGTTAAGGCGACAAGAATGAAGTCCTTCCCCTCTTTATAGATATGCTCAAGTGCTTTTGAAGACGTACTGGCTATCACGTTGCTCATCAGGCCTACCTTGGCTGTTTTTAATAAAGAATAGTGGCTTTTTGATGTCGCGGCAATACGCTTGACGCGTCTGCTGACACTGGTATCAAAGCAATCCTCGCGCCATTTCCAAAACCGCGCGCTCGTCGGCCTTACTGACGTGATCCGATCGCAGAAGATTTTGACACAACTTCACTTGTTGATTACCGTGCCCCACCGCAGTAGATTCTGCGGCACGGGATTGGCGTCCCGCTTACAGAGAGAGAACACACGCATCCGCGACTGTGTTCAGCATGGCTGCATCCGTAATGGGCGGACCCGTGTGTGGGAGCCTTCGGGCTCACCGGCTTCTCTGTCCGGCACGCCAACCCGCACGGCTCCGTCCACCATATTGGCGTGTGGGGGCGGAGTGTCATTACAGAGAACCGCAAGGATATGCATCATGCTCAAGAAGATCGTCCCAGATCCACCCTACGCATTTGGATACATCACACCCTGTGACGGTGAGGTGCAGGTATGAGCCAGAATCTCCTCAGTCCGAAGCCCCGGCCAGTTACCGCGATCTCCCATTTTGGCACCTGCAATAACGCGCACCCCCCGGTATTGACCGTGCAGGCAGGCGTCGATAGCGAAGATGCATTGGTTTGTGCAGTGGCGGCGTTGAAAGCGGCGTACGAGACTAATGCTATTGCGCTGGAGAAAGCGCCTGATCCATTACGGAGTTTGCTAACTGCTACAGAGAATTCCCTGGAGAAAGGCTTGGCGCTTGCTGAAGCGGTTTTGGAAGGTTTGGAGCAAAGATAATCTTGCTGCCGGCTGCGCGCCTCTAGGTGCCAATAGGCCTCTGCCACGTCGGCCAAGGTAACTCACGCCCGCTTGGAGAGACCTATCGCTGGGTGAGGGCCGCTTTGCGGCCCCTTGGGCTGTCAGCCGTTACGTACTGCCGTGCGCGGATGGCGCCTGCGGCGTACGCCTTGGTAGGTCACTGCCAGCAGCACGAACCAGATAGGCGTGACCACCAGCGCCGAGCGGGTGTCGGCTTCCAGGCTGAGCAGTACCAGGATGAAGGCGAAGAACGCCAGGCACACGTAGCACATGAAACGCCCGCCCGGCATCTTGTACTTCGAGGCCTGGTGCAGCGGCGCACGGTGCTTGCGGTAGCTCAGGTACGACAGCAGGATCAGCGTCCAGACGAACATGAACAGCACCGCCGACACCGTGGTCACCAGGGTGAACGCCTCGATCACGTTTGGCACCAAGTAGATCAGCACCGCACCCAGTAGCAGGCAGAGGCACGAGAAGTACAGGCCGTTAGCCGGCACGGCGCGGCGTGACAGTTTCTCGAACGCTTTGGGCGCGTCGCCCTCCTGGGCCAGGCCAAACAGCATGCGGCTGGTGGAGAACACGCCGCTGTTCGCCGACGAGGCTGCCGAGGTCAGCACCACGAAGTTGATGATGCTGGCTGCTGCCGGCAGGCCGGCCAGCACGAACAGCTCAACGAACGGGCTCTTGCCTGGCACCACGTCACGCCATGGCGTAACGGCCATGATCGCGATCAGCGCAAGCACGTAGAACACGATGATGCGGATCGGGATGGAGTTGATCGCCCGGGGCAGGGTGCGCTCGGGGTTCTTGGCTTCGGCGGCGGTGGTGCCCACCAGCTCGATGCCGACGAAGGCGAACACAGCGATCTGGAAGCCGGCGAAGAAGCCCATGACCCCATGCGGGAACATCCCGGCGTCGTTCCACAGGTTGGCCAGTTGCGCAGTACGCCCGCTTGGCGAGGTGAAGCCGGTGACCACCATGTACAGGCCGGTGGCGACCAGGCCGAGGATGGCGATGATCTTGATCAGCGCGAACCAGAACTCCATCTCGCCGAACAGCTTGACCGTGACCAGATTCAGCGACAGCAGCACCGCCACGCAGGTCAGTGCCGGTATCCACTGGGGAAGGTCCGGGAACCAGAATTGCGTGTAGGCAGCGATGGCGACCACGTCGGCGATGCCGGTGACCACCCAGCAGAACCAGTACGTCCAGCCGGTGAAGTAGCCGGCCCAAGGGCCGAGCAGGTCGGCGGAAAAGTCGATGAACGATTTGTAGTTCAGGTTCGACAGCAGCAGCTCGCCCATGGCACGCATGACGAAGAACAGCATGAAGCCGATGATCATGTAGACGAAGATGATCGACGGGCCGGCCAGGCTGATGGTCTTGCCCGAGCCCATGAACAGGCCGGTGCCGATGGCGCCACCGATGGCGATCAGCTGGATGTGGCGGTTGGTGAGGTTGCGCTGCAGGTGCTGTTCTTCAGGTGGGTTGGGTACGGTTTGCGTCATAGGCTGCATTCCCTTGTAAAGGTCTGTCTTCTTGTCTGAGCTAGCCGGCTAGGCTAACACGCTCGTCCCATTTCGGGGCGCGACAGATCGACTCGACTTTTGGGTAGCAGGGGGTGGGGGGGGGG